>JAOZTW010000485.1 GCA_029938985.1 Bacteroidales bacterium
CTAACATTGGCTTGGTGTCAGTCATTTTTTTGCTTGTTTTTACTTCGCTACGCTCGTAAAAAACAAGCAAAAAAATGCCCGCCACCAAGCCATATCCGATAAGTGTAATTGTGTCGCTAGTGCTCCCCAATTACACTTATCGGCAATTTAAAAAAACACACATATAAACAAAAATTATGAATGAAATAAAATTTAAAGAAAAATTAATAGAAATATTAAAAAGTGATGACCGACTTTTTAACAAAGACGGAGAATTAAGACAAAATCTCACAAAAGATTTTGTGGATAGTTACGATACAAACTTTATTTCAATTTTGTTGAATAATGAAATAACAAAAGAAAAATTTTTTGTGAAAGTAGGAGAAGTTTATGTTTTCAAAAAAAACGAGTTTAAATTTTTTCTTGATGAAAATAAATTAGATAATTCATATACTCAATACGAAAACCGGATAGGATTAAAATATGGTAGTAAATTATTAAAAGACTATGGAGATGTTGTGCTAAACTTTCCATATAAAGATTGTGTTTTACAAGGTGGTCAAACCACAGATGAAGGATTAGATACATTTTTTGAATATAGCGAAAATAATAATAATTATATTGAAAAACAAGCTAAGCGAAAAGAAATTTTTTATAATCAAGTCCTTGCAAGAGACGAAATTGATAGACTTCTTGAACCAAAAGTATTGCAAAATTTTGAACAATATTCAAAAGAAAATGGTTTAGAAAAAAACATAGCGGACTTCAGAAGAGATAAAAATGGAACTATTAAAAATAATCTGATTATAAAAGGGAATAATTTACTTGCTTTGCATTCAATAAAAAAAGAATTTGCAGGAAAGGTAAAACTAATTTATATAGACCCACCATATAATACAGGTGGAGACAGCTTTAAATACAACGATAATTTTAATCACAGTACTTGGCTTGCCTTTATAAAAAACAGATTAGAAATTGCAAAAGAATTTTTACGTGAAGACGGTGTTATATTTGTGCAATGTGATGACAACGAACAAGCATACTTGAAAATTCTTATGGACGAAATTTTTACAAATGGTTTTATTAATACAATAGCTGTAAAAATGAGTGAAGCAAGTGGTGTTAAAATGAACCATGCTAATAGCAGATTTCCTAAAATAAAAGAATATTTATTATTTTACAAAAAAAACACTTTTTCCCACTTTAATAAAATAGATAAATATAAACATCCTATTTGGGATAAAGAAAATAATATATTTTTAGAAAATTTTTCAAAAGAACAAAGAGCAAAAATTGAAAAAATTGAAAAAAAAGAAAAATACACCGACCAAGATGTTAAAACAGTTAATAATATTTTTTCAAAAGTGAAAAGGAAATCACTTAGTAAAAAAATATCCGAATTAAATATTACAAATTGTGAAGAAATAGAAAAATGGAAGTTTAATAATTCATATAGAATTATTAAAACTGCTGGTTCGTCAAGCCTATCTAATCTAATAAAATCTCTTAAAAAGATAACAAATCAAGATATTGCATCTGCATTATCTAAAAAAAATATTCTGTTTTTTTATATTACAGATTTTAATAGAAACACAAAACAGCCACGACTTCAAGTAATATTTGCAGACAATAATATATATAGACATCCATGTGATTTTTGGCAAGATATAAAAACAACTGGAGCAGTTGCCGACGAAGGTGGTGTAAAATTGAGCGGGGGAAAAAAACCGGAAAAGTTGTTACATAGAATAATAAAAATGACAACTAATAAAAATGACATCGTTCTTGACTTCTTTTCTGGTAGTGGAACAAGTGGAGCTGTTGCACATAAAATGAGCAGGCAATATATATTAATAGAGCAACTAAATTACATAAAAAATCTACCAGAAGCCAGATTGAAAAATGTTATAAATGGAGAACAAGGCGGAATAAGCGAAGAAGTAGGTTGGAAAGGTGGTGGTTCTTTTATCTATTTTGAACTTGCACAGTGGAACAAACAGGCACAAAATAAAATTTCAGATTGCAAAAATTTAAAAGAACTAATAAAATTATTTGATGAACTCTATGAAAAATATTTCTTAAATTATAATCTTAAAATCAGAGAGTTTAAAGAAAAAGTAATAAAAGAAAAAGAATTTATAAATTTGTCTATAGAAAGACAAAAACAAATTTTTGTTAAAATGCTCGACCTTAATCAAATGTATGTAAATTATAACGAAATAGAAGATGCTAAATATAACATAACTGAAAACGAAATTAAATTAAGCAAACAATTCTACTCAAACAAAAATTAATAAATCGCTATGAATAATTCATTATACAAAATGCTTTATAAAAAAGCGTGGGAATTAAATATTCAAAAACCTGTTATTCCAAAATATATTACAGATAATATTAAATATCAATTATTTGAGTGGCAAACAGAAGCATTATTGAATTTTCTGACATATCAAAAAATTAAAGAATTAGAAGAGAATATTAAATCAACTCATTTACTTTTTAATATGGCAACTGGAACAGGTAAAACCTTGTTAATGGCATCTCTTATCTTGTATTATTACAAACAAGGATACAAACATTTTATATTTTTTGTAAATCAAAATAACATTGTAGGAAAAACAGAAGAAAATTTAATTAATAAACTTCATAGTAAATATTTATTTACACAAAATATTGTAATAGACAACCAAACCGTAAGTATAAAAAAAGTAGATAATTTTTCAGATAATACAGAAGATATTGAAGTACTTTTTACTTCTATTCACAAATTGCATAACGCTGTGTATCTGGTGAAAGAAGATAGTGTTTTTTTGGACGATCTACAAAAAAGAGATATTATTTTACTCGGAGATGAAGCCCACCACTTAAATGCCGCTACTCAAAAAGAATTAGACCTTTTTACCGAACTTAAACAAGGTTCAAAACAATCGGATATTGAACGAAGTTGGGAACATACAGTAATTAATTTAATATTAAATAAAGGAAACAAAAAAAAAGACAACAAAAATGCTTTAATAGAATTTACGGCAACAGTTCCACAAAATAATAAAGTAAAAACAAAATATAATGATAAAATAATTTATAAATTTGATTTAAAACAATTCCTGCAAAAAGGATACACAAAAGAAATTAATTTACTTACAAATACAAGTGAAAATAAATTTATTATTCTACAAGCATTATTATTTAACTATTACAGACAAAAAATAGCAATAAAAAATCAAATAGACAATTTTAAACCAGTTATTCTTTTTCGTAGTAAATCAATAGAAAGTTCAAAACAAGATTTTAACGATTTTAACGATTTAATAGAAAACTTATCTGTCTCTGATTTTAATTTCTTAAAAAACATTGATGAAAAGACAATTTTTGACATAACAGATATTTATCAGCGTGGGCAAAGTTTAATTATTGATATTAAGCGATTTATAAAAGAAAAAAATATCAAAACCGAAGAAATAATTAATTTTCTAAAATATAATTTTAAACAAGAAAATTGTATTATAACAAACTCAAACACAAATACTGCAAAAATAAAAGAAAAAACCAACCACGAACAAGAATTATTACTTAATAGCTTGGAAGATAAAAATAATCATATTAGAGCTATTTTTACGGTGAAAAGACTGACAGAAGGCTGGGATGTGCTAAATTTATATGATATTGTTAGATTATACAAAAGCAGAGATGAAGGAAAAACAAAAAATGGTAAAAGAAAAGCAGGAAAAACAACCACCGAAGAAGTTCAATTAATAGGACGGGGCGTAAGATATTACCCATTCCGATATAAAGAAACAATACCAAATAAAAGAAAATTTGACACAAATTTACAACATGAATTAAGAGTTTTGGAAGAATTCTATTTTCATAGCTACGATGATGCCAAAAATAGATATATCAGCGAATTAAAAAACGAATTAAAACGAGAAGGTTATATTACAGATAACAAAAAAATTAAAAAATTTGATTTAAAACAAGAATTTAAAGACAGCAACTTTTTCAAGAATATAAATATTTATGTAAATAAAAAATTACCAAACCCAAACAGACGAAAAACAGAACTATCTGATTTTAAAGATAATTTTAACTACAAATATGAATTACCTACAATTTTAATTAAAGAAAGTCATCTTGATTTAGAAAAAAACACAATAGATAAAACAAGGTATCAGAGTAAAGAAAAAACTAAAAGAACACTTCAAATTAAATTTAGTAATTTTGATATACATATAATACGAAAAGCAATAAACTTAAAAGCTCAAAAAAACAATTCAATATTTCAATACAAAAAACTCAAAGAAGAATTTAAAATTATTTCAGTAGATGATTTAATAAAAGATGATTTTTTTGGAAATATAGAAATGCAAATAATTGTAGAAAATAACATGAAATTTTTAAGCGATATTGATAATAAAAAACAACTTAATATTTTACTTGATTTTTTTTCAAAAACAGAAAAAGAGCTTAAAAATATTTTTAATCCTTACATAGGGTCAGAGTTTTATAGCCGTAAATTTAAAGAAATTTTTGGCAAACAAAAAG
>JAOZTW010000981.1 GCA_029938985.1 Bacteroidales bacterium
GCATAATTGTCGTTCCATCCACACATTTTTCTTTTATTCTTGATGCTCGTTTTTAGGTGGTCTATACAAAACAGTGTTGGTTTGATAATCAGGCGATTAAAAAACTGGATATGTTAATAAAAATCTCCAATTTAGAGTATTTTTTGTAATTCCTATTTTCATTGCAGGAGTTTGATGAATATATTTTTTAACAAATTTTATTTTACTTTCACAAATTTTGATTCTCAAACTTTTATGATATTTGATATAATTATAGTCAAATAAATTTATCCACATAATTCTTTTAAATTGAATTTTACTTTTACAATATGCGATTGTTTTTCTTCCAAGATAACTAACTCTGTCTCTTAGTGTTAAATTATGCCTTTCAACATAAGACGTATTTTGTGTTTTACCAGTAAAATCATCTTTGCTTCCCTTGACAAATACTTTTTTAACTGTTCTGAGTATCCTCTTATAACGCAATTTAACTATCTGTAAATAAGCATAATCTTCTGAAAAATGCTCTTCTATTGCATGCTCATATGCTGCAAGTTTGTCTGTTGTAAATTTAATCTTATCTCCTGTTGGTATTAAAATCATAGATTTCAATACTTTAAGTAGCTTATTCGCTGTATGCTTAGTACGTGAACCAAGCTCAAAATTAAACCAAAACCTGCTATCAGTATCAATACTTGTAAATCCCCAAAGTGTTTTTTTCTTGTTTTTTACATAACTCCATATCTCATCTAACTGTAAAAACTTACTAATTAATGAAATAGACATGAATAAATGAAACTTTTCTGCTTTTTTTGAAATACAGTCAGTCCAAGTAATTATTGTCCGATAATCTCTGTCAAGTATATCTGCTATTTCACAAGCATTTAGTCCATAACAATATAATTTACAGGTCTTTTCATATTCCTTGAATGAACCGTGTTTCCCATAAATATCTGAAAAAGCAGTCTCTGAAAATGTATGTCCACATGTTTTGTTCAGAAATCGTTGCCTGGGTATATTATCATTCTTTGTTGTATAAGTTCCATAGCAAATTATCTCATGTCCTAATTCCTTATAACAACTGCAAGTTATATTCGGGCAAAATAATTTAATTTTTTTTGCATATTATAATATTTATTATTTGACTACAAATATACTAAAATATTGGATACCAACACTGCTTAGCATAGACTACCCAAAAAACAGAGGTAAAACCAACTTTGGCAAAGTTTTTCAAAAATACATTCTGCTAATAATAAGCAATGTAGCTCTTTTTAGAAGTTAACTTTGCCAAAGTT
>JAOZTW010000982.1 GCA_029938985.1 Bacteroidales bacterium
TTTTTTCATAGAATTATAAATTTTTATTATTAAAAAATAGCATGCAACAGCCCTGAGGTGGGTAGCCCCAACTGTATTAGTTTTTATAATCACCACCTTTTGGTTTTAAAACTCTAAAAAGTATTAAGAAAAAATCAATAGTACTCCAAATACCTAAAACACCAACAGTTAGAAGTTGTACAATTCCTATAGTAGTATATCCTAAATAAAAACGGTGAATACCTAAATATCCGAGGAAAAAACAAAGCAAAAGAGCCATAAACCAATTCTCGCCAGCCAAAACTTTTTGAGGAATAATTTTACTCACCATTTTTTGCACAAAATTTTGTTTAACTACTTGTGCCTCCTCTGGTACAATTGGTATCTCCTCGTTTGTAACCACAGCTCCTTGCGATTCGTTTTCTGACTTAGCATTTAAAGTAGCTCGTTCAACTGCAAAAATGCTTGTACTAATAATTAACACTAAAATTAAAGAAAGAACTTTTTTCATTATTATAAAAAATTAATAGTTTAATGCTCTTATTCCTAAAAAAAGCAAAGATTATTTAAGTTATAAAAAAATGTAGGAATATAAAATTACCTTAGTGAAAACTAATAATATTAGTAATTTTCATTTTTCATTTTATTTAAAATTTGTAATTCCGTTTCATATATTTTTTTTAATATTACCAACATCTCATTATTGCTATTACCGTTATTATTTGCAAAAAATAATTCAGGTGGAGTTTCCAATATTTCAGCTATTTTAATAAACCTATCTATTGTTAATTTTGCTTGACCACGCTCAATTCTCCCATAGTTTACTGTGTCTATACCAATCTTATCTGCAATAAAATCTTGTGTGTAACCTTTTGACTGTCTAACAGTTCGTATTTTGTCGTGTATTTCCATGTTTTGAGAGTACAAAAATATATTATTTTTCATTGTTTTTTAAAACGTATTTTATATTAAATTATGCGATTTTCGCATATTTACAACTTGCAACAATATAAGAAGTTGTAAGTTAGATAGTTAGTGGAAATTATGAATTAAAAATTAGTTTACACCTTTAAAGTTCATTTTTTCTGATTTGGATTTTTTTGTTTTCCTCTGTTACCATGCTTTTTATCATAAGTTTTGTTAGTTCCTTTTGTTCCTTTGTTTGCATTATTTTGGTCTGCCTTGTGATTTTTTTGTTTTTTGTTCATTGTTTTAAATTTTAAAGATTAGTAAAATATTTTAATAAATAACTAAAGTTTTTGCTTTCATTTTATATTGATTATCAATAATTTATAA
>JAOZTW010000983.1 GCA_029938985.1 Bacteroidales bacterium
GCCCGAACCCGATAAGTGTAATTGGGGAGCGCTAGCGACACAATTACACTTATCTGGTGGCTTTATACACCTAACGACGTTCATATGTTTTTTCTTGCGGACTTAGTTATCGCGATGGTAGCACCAGTCTCGGCTACAATACTAAAAAGTCCTATGGTTTCTCGGTTCGTTGTCTCAAGGATTGAGCGACAAGAAGTTACAAAAGCTAATTGCTAAGTAACGTGTAAATCAATTAAATACAAATTATTTTAATTTTAAAAACATTATGCAAACATATACAACAAAAAATAAAGAATTAGATTTAACTAAGCTAATTAATAAGCAAGCCAACGAGCCTATAATTATTAAAAATAATGTTGGCAATCAGTTTTTATTAATGCCTTTTTCTGGTAATAAAAAATTAGATATTTTTTTGAGTTTATATAAATCGTTTACCGATTTGAATAAACCAGTTTTTGAAACTACTCAAAAGCAGGTAGAAAATAATTATACCAAACATGTATCCAAACTAAAAACAAAATATAAAGACCTACCTATAGAATGGGGCGAAGGCGAACCAAATATTAATGACTTTGTAGGCATTTGGGAAAATAAAAATATTACATTAAAACAAATAAGAGATAAAGCATGGACACGAAACTTATAATTTGCGATACAAATATTTTTATTAATTGGTATCAAAACGATAATGCAACAGTTGAAAAACTTTTGGAAATAGGGGCAGAAAATATTATTATTCCATCAATTGTGAAAATGGAATTATTGGTAGGCAGTAGAAATAAAAAAGAATTGTTGTTGATGAAAACTAAAATTAAAAAATATCCTGTCATACACATTAACGAAGCAATTTCACAAAAAGCAAGTGAGTATATTGAAAAATTTCAATTAAGCAATAAACTTCAAATACCCGATGCTTTAATAGCTGCAACAGCAGTAGTTTATAAACTATCATTGTTTACCTATAATTTAAAAGATTTTAAATTTATACCAAATATTAAATTATATTAATGAAAATAGAAATCAAACAACCATTATCTTTAAACGGAATAGGAAAACGTAAAAATCAAGAAGACTATATTTTTCCACCAGCTACGCTTATTCAAAGTTCACTTTGGAAAAACCACACCGATTTATTTGTTGTTTGTGATGGCGTAGGTGGACAAAACAAAGGCGAAATCGCAAGCGAATTAGCATGTGGTAAGTTTTTTAGTAATCTTCCTGCAAACAAGGTTTCTACACAAACTTCTATAATGCAGGCATTCGAAAAAACACAAA
>JAOZTW010000040.1 GCA_029938985.1 Bacteroidales bacterium
TAAAATTCAAAAGAACAAGTTTAAATGGTTAATTATTTATTTTGATATGCCTAACTACTTAATACCAATTTACATTTTGTTTTGCTCTTTTAAAAAATTTAAAACACAGCAAGCGGTTAACTGACAGATATTCTGAATACTTAACGAACAAAAACAGTGTATTTTGTAACTACTTATTATTTCATTTTCACTTAAAAAAATAATAAAATAAAATAAATTAAAATGGAAAAATTATATTTTAGTCCAGGAATGGATTGTTTAAAAGCGATTATTGAAAACATAAATAATGCTAAAAAAAGTTTACGAATTTGTGTGTTTACAATAACTGATAATAGAATTGTGAGAGCAATTGAGGCGGCAAAATATAGAGGTGTTGATATTAAAATAATTAGCGACAACGATAAACGTTTTGATAGAGGTTCGGATATCATATATTTGGCTGAAAAAGACTATGATATTAAAATTGATTTAACAGATGCTCACATGCACCATAAATTTGCTGTTATTGATAAAAAAATAACTATTACAGGAAGTTATAATTGGACACGAAGTGCTGAAAAAATTAACCACGAAAATGTGCTTGTTAGTGATAGTAAATATCTTGCAAAAACATATTTAGGTGAATTTGACAAACTGTGGGGAGAATTAAAATCGTTGTAACTAAGTTTAGTCAAAAAGAAATAATAACTAACCCCAATCTAAGTACCCATACAAAAGTTTTTACACATTTGTATTTCTTTAATCAACTGGTATATAGGCACATAATTGTATCATTGAACCATTGAATAATTGTATCATTCCTTACTTGTTTGTTTTGCCCTTTAAAAATTTTATAAAATCATTAAATAGCTCGCTATTTGCAGGTTTGTTAAATTATTAAAAGAAAAAAAACAGTGTGTTTTATTGTTGCTTATTATTTCATTTTCACTTAACTACTTCGGCATATTAAAACAAATTGGCGTGTTTCACGAGTGCAAGTTCAATGCTTTTTTTTGAAATATTAGAATTAAAGTTTACCTTTTATATGAGCATTTTAATATTTCAAAAGTAACAAAGAAATTGATATTCACGAAAAACGCCAATAATTTGCAGTAGCGACAAGGCTTGCCTTGTCTTTGCAGTAAGTACCCATACAAAAGTTTTTTACACATTTGTATTTCTTTAATAAATTGGTATATAGTCATTTAATTGTATCATTGAACCTTTGAATAATTGTATCATTCCTTATATTAACAACTACCAATAGGGTACGAATTTTTGATATTGTTCTGAGTTTATTTCCTTTATTAATTTTAATAATAGAGCAAATTTTAAATTTCTTTTTGAAAAATCCAACAAAATTCTTATCTTTTGATTTTTTGACATACCTGTGGAAAAATTATCAAAAACAGTTGAAAAGT
Source organism: Bacteroidales bacterium (assembly GCA_029938985.1). Taxonomy (GTDB): domain Bacteria; phylum Bacteroidota; class Bacteroidia; order Bacteroidales; family JAOZQN01; genus JAOZQN01. The sequence continues at coordinate 1,401 of JAOZTW010000040.1, forward strand.
TATCCTGACAAAAATCGGTTAAATCCTCATCGTTGAAAACAGCATTTAGTAATTTTCTGATATTTGCTATTTTGTAGCTAGCAATAGCCTCCACTGTTTCAGAATTTTCAATATCTTCTTGTTCAATTATTTTTTCCAAAATTTCTCTTCTTTTGTAAAGCGATTTTAATTTTTCTTGATTTGTCATGATTTAATATAATTTTTAGGTAACAAACACTTATTAAGTAGTTAACCATATATAAACAACCCTTTTTAAGGTCTTTTTAATATTCTATTTTGTTGAAAAATATTTTAATACAAGTAATATGCAAATATTGGCGTTTTTCACGAATATCAATTTCTTCGTTACTTTTGAAATATTAAAATGCTCATTTACAAAGGTAAATTTTAATTCTAATATTTCAAAAAGGCTCTTTGAACTTGGCACTCGTGAAAAACGCTCAAATTTTTTATGTCTTACATAATGAAATATAACCTCTTGTAAAAAAGACTTTTATATACAGAACTACCTTCATAGCAATGCACAGATAAGAAATATATTTTTAATCTGTATATATACTACTTTTTTTTTTGAATATTTCAATTATTTTTTGTCAGAAAAAAATTAAAAAACAAAAATAAGTTCATTTAAAATTGTCAATTATTATTTCTTTTTCACTAATTCATTATTTTAGAAACTTAAGTCTTAATTATATTCCTTACTTATTATTTCATTTTCACTAAAGCAGTTGCTAATTCCTAATTTTTAAAATAAATTTCATTTCCATTAAAATCAATAATAATTTCTTTATCAGGAGTAACAGTCTCAGATAGAATGTTTTTTGACAGCATGTTTACAATATTTTTCTGAATCTGCCTTTTTATTGGTCTTGCACCAAATTGAGGATTGTAACTTTTGTCTGTAAGCCAAGTAATTGCATCTTCTGTTATTGTAATTTTTATTCCTTTTTCATTAATTAATTTCTTTAAAATATTAAATTGCAATCTAACAATATCTTTAGTTTCGTCTTTAGTGAGGGGCGAGAACATTATTATGTCATCAACTCTATTGATAAACTCTGGAGGTAAATAATTTCGCAATTCTTCAAAAACCAAGTTTTCAGTATTCTCTAAAAGAGATTCTCTGTTAGTGTTTGTAAGTAATTCTAAGTTTTCTTGAATTATTTGAGAACCAACATTTGATGTCATTATTATTATTGTGTTTTTAAAATCCACCGTTCTACCCTTGTTGTCGGTAAGTCTGCCATCGTCCAAAACTTGTAAAAGTATATTTAGCACGTCTTTATGTGCTTTTTCTATTTCGTCTAACAAAACTACAGAGTAAGCTTTTCGCCTCACCGATTCGGTTAATTGTCCGCCCTCGTCATAACCTACATAACCAGGAGGTGCTCCAATTAAACGTGAAACAGAATGACGCTCCTGATATTCAGACATGTCAATGCGAGTAATTTGATCTTCGTTGTTGAACAAAAACTCCGCAAGAGCTTTGGCAAGTTCCGTTTTACCAACACCTGTAGTGCCAAGAAAAATAAAAGAACCTACAGGTTTGTTAACATCGCTCAAGCCTGCTTTGTTGCGTCTAACAGCATCGGAAACAGCAATTATCGCTTCTTTTTGTCCAATCACTCTTTTACTCAGTTCACTTTCTAATTGCAATAGTTTAAATTTTTCGTTTTGTGTCATTTTATTAACAGGAATACCTGTCCAATTTGCCACAATAATTGCAATATCATTTTGGTCAATCTCTTCTTTCATTAACGAAAAATTAGATTGAATTTTTTGTAATTCAGCTTTAAAAGTTATAATTTCCTCTTCGGCTTGTTTAATATTACCATATCTTAGTTTTGCAACTTTTTCATAATCTGCATTTTGCTCGGCTTGTTGAGCTTCAAATTTATATTTTTCAATAGCTTCTTTATTTTTTTGAATTTTTGAAATAATATTTTTTTCTAACTCCCATTTTGCTTGCAAAATATTTTTTTCCTGTTTATAATTTGCTATTTTTTCTTTTAATTTATTTAATCTGTACGTATTTTGTTCTCTTTTTATAGCCGCTTTTTCAATTTCTAATTGTCTTATTTTTCTATTAATTTCGTCTATCGGTTGTGGAATTGAGTTCATTTCCAATCTCAGTTTTGAGCCTGCTTCGTCTATCAAATCTATTGCTTTGTCTGGTAAAAATCTATCGGAAATATATCTTTGCGAAAGCTCAACTGCCGCAATTAGGGCATCGTCTTTGTATCTAACTTTGTGATGTGTTTCGTATCGTTCTTTCAAGCCTCTTAATATTGCAATAGCACTCATTGTATCTGGTTCTTCAATTATAACTTTCTGAAATCTACGCTCTAATGCTTTATCTGACTCAAAATATTTTTGATATTCGTTGAGTGTCGTAGCACCAATTGCTTTTAATTGTCCACGTGCTAATGCTGGTTTCAAAATATTGGCAGCATCCATTGCACCATCACTTTTTCCTGCACCAACAAGGGTGTGAATTTCGTCAATAAACAATATTATTTCTCCATTAGAAGATATAATTTCTTTAATAACAGATTTTAAACGTTCTTCAAATTCGCCTTTATATTTTGCTCCAGCCACTAAAGCTCCCATATCCAAAGAAAAAACTTTTTTTGTTTTCAAATTTTCAGGAACATCTGCTCTTACAATTCTCTGTGCAATACCCTCAGCAATAGCTGTTTTACCAACTCCAGGTTCTCCTATCATCACAGGGTTATTTTTTGTTCTTCGTGACAAAATTTGCAATACCCTACGAATTTCTTCATCTCGTCCTATTACTGGGTCGAGTTTTCCAGTGTTTGCTAGTTCGTTTAAGTTAACAGCAAAACGATTTAAAGAATTATAGGTCTCTTCCGCTGATTTACTATTTACTTTTTCGCCTTTTCGTAGTTCTGCAATAGATTGTGTAATAGATTTTTCACTAATTCCACTATCTTTCATCATTTGCGAAACACTGTCTTTGGACAGAAAAATTGCATAAAAAAGATATTCTATACTTACATACTCATCGCCAGCTTTTTGGGTTTTTGCAATTGCTCCATTCAAAGTTGAACTTAAAACACGGGATAAATATTCTTCTCCTCCATAAACTTTTGGATAAGAACTAATTATGCTGTCTAATATTTTTTCAAAATTATCAATATTTAAAGACATTTTTTTAAGTAAAAAAGAACTAATATTTTTATCTGTTTCAATAATAGATTTTAACAAATGCCCATTTTCTACTGCTTGTTGATTATTTTTTTTTGCCACCACAAAAGCCTGATGTATAGCTTCCTGCGATTTTATTGTAAATTTATCTAAGTTCATTTTTTTATTTTATAATATGGTTGAAATACAGTTGAAATACAGTTGAAATTCAGTTGAGGTTTTTATCAGTTGCTACGTGCTTTAGCTCGTGGATAAAATTGATAAATTGAAAAGTCGGGAAAACTATTCTTGTAATAATTAACTATCTGTTTTTCAAAGAAAAAACAATCTCCTGTATTAAGACTTAAGTACATAGAGTAATGTTTTTTGGATAGTCCCTACAAAACAGTGTTGGTATAATTATCAATCAGTTACATAGTTGATATGGAATAAATAAAATCAAATTTTATTTAATAATCAAGCTATTAAGAATTTAATTTCTACATATTTTCATCTACCAACACTGTTTTGTAGGGACTATCGTTTTTTGTGTTAACCTTTTTTGTAATAAAAATCTTCAAATTTGCACTTGTCATGCTATTTAGACGTTTCCAAGTCCCCTATTTTTTGCCTTACGGCAAAAAATAAGGGACGTTGGAAAGTCTTTTCGTATAATAATACTTTAGATAATTAAGTCTTAATACATTACTTGGATTTTATTAAAAAGCAATTAATCAATGCTTTAATGTTCTGGTAAAAAGTTTTCCTGACTTTTCAGTGATAAATTGAACTGATAGTGCTTTAGCCCTTTATTGTTTGAGTATTAAAACAAAATTTCAACTGAATTTCAATTGTTTTTCAACTGAATTTCATTTTATTTTACCCTCGTTCTAAAAAAAACACATAAGAAAATATGTTAATATCTTGTGTTTTTGTATATTTCAGGAGTTCTTCTTCTCTTGCTTCTGGTCTTCCATCTTCGTTTAGACAAAAAAAATTTATTGTAATCAACGCTTTTTTTTGTTCATCTTTTGTTCTAATTTCGTTTGGTAAAATTTTATTTGACCTCCAATCAATTTGAAACCAGTAGTCAAAAAAATAATCTTTGTCATCAGGTTTTAACGGTTCAATATTTTTTGGATAGAAATTTCCTCTAAAATTTTGTTCTTTATTGTTAGGAAAAAAACTCCCTTTATATTTTTGGCACTCATTACACGAAATAAATAAATTACTCCATTCAAAAGATAAGTCAGGATATATAGATTTTGGTTTAAAATGGTCTATTGTTGGTGTAATTCTACCACGTTCTAATTTATAAATGCCACAATAAGAGCAATGTGAGTTGGTAATTTGAGATAGAGCTTTGCTTATTGTTTTTTGGCAATCCATAGTTTTATAGTTATGCCAAGTAAATTTCTTTCCCTCTTTAATTCTTGTTTTCCAATCCAAAGTCCATTTTTTGTCATTATCTGTAAGACAGTCAGGCTTTTCAACTTTTGTTCTATTTATTTTATCCATAATTAAACGTTTTTCCAGTTTGACGTTCTAATTGTCTTAATTCCCTATAAACAATAACTTTAACTTCTTCTGAGCTTTGTAATAATTTATCAATTATTGAAATAAATTTTTCTTCCTCTGATTTATACATTTTATTAGTTTTAATTAAAGACAAAAATTCATAAAAAATATTTAAACGCTCTTCTGTTATTGAAGCGAAAAATTTATCCTCTCCATTAAAAAACATATTATAAATACTTTTTATACTTAAACCATATTTAATCTTTTTTTCAACTGCAACTATTTTATTATTAGTGTTTTGCAAAATAATTGCAGTATTTCCTTCAGCTGCCTGAAGCGATAAAATATTATGAGTTGTAAGTATAAATTGTATTTCTTTAAAAACATTTTTCAATTTTGAGATTAATTTTCTTTGCCAAATAGGATGTAAATGTCTGTCGTATTCATCTATTAAGATTACTCCTTTTGCTTTTCCAAAAATATCTTTATTAATTTTAATATTTTTATTAAAAACAATATTTCTCGAAGATAAAATTCTTATAATTATGTCTGTAATTAATAAAATATGATCTCTATAGCCTTCGCTCAAATGCTGTAAAGTTAGTTTTCTATTATTATCATTAAAAAAGAAATTTGTTTCACCATGCCTTTCTATTGTTATCTTATCATTTTTATTAATTAAATTTAAAAAGTCGTTTAAAGTACTTATTATTAAAATAATAATATCTAAAGTATTATTTTCATGAGCCAATTCTTTTAAAACAATTAATGGGTCGTGAAAATTGTTTGAAAAATCCCTAAAAACAGAACTTATAGAGTATGGTTTATTGTTTCCTAAAATTATTTTTTCTATAATATTATGATATTTAGCCTCTTGAGTATTTAGATTAACGCCATAACTTAATAAAATTGCTTGTGGCAAAAATAATGGATATTGTTCTTCGGTTATCAAATTTTCGAAAATATATCTTTTTATATATTCGTTTTCGCCCCAGTGTAGTAATATTTCCGATTTTTCTTTCTTTATTTTTATAAAATGGTCTTCTTTATGCTGATGATAGGAATTTTTTTGCATCAAGCCAATTGTAATAGCTTGTAGTATAGATGTTTTTCCAAGTCCATTAAAGCCAAGAATAATATTTACTTTCTCTGATAACGAAAATTTTATATTATCAAAAAGTTTAAAATCTTTAATAACTACATTTGTTATATACTGTGTTCCATTCCAGTCTTTATTAGTTTTTTGTTTTGGAGTGTAGCCCTGTATATATCTAAACAAATCATTTACAGGTGTTTTTCTACCTGTATTTTCATCAAAATACATATTTTCTCCATATTTATATAAATTCAATAATTTGTCATAATCAATAAAAATTGCTTCTTGATTTTTTGTATCTGTATTGTAATAAAAAAAACGAGACAATAAATTTTTTTTCAATATTTTTTTTTCAATATGATTACGAATTTCTGATAAGGTTTCTATACGTGTTGTAGTATTTCCAAAAACATAAATAACAAAAGCACTTGCTTCCTTTGGTATTTTAACATTTTTTTCTTCATCTGAAATAAAAATATAATTCTTTTCTTTTTTTATAAAATAAAAATAACTTGAAGTATATACATAATATAATCTTTCCAAAATTGTGGTAAAACGTTCTTCTGAAATAATATATCCAAATTTTAAGGCGTTAATTGGATTGTTTTGTATTTTTATATAATCAAGATATTCTATTTGCGAAATTTCAATTGGAATTGTTGAAATATTATTATTTGTTAGATATAAATGACTTAGATGTAAATCTGTTATTTCTTTCATTTTTCCAAAAACAGAAATATCATTTATTTGATTAAACGATAAATTTAGTCTATAAACCTGTTTTAAGTTTTTTAAAGCTGAAATATTACTTATTTTATTATTTGACAGATAAAGCTGTTCAATAGCTTGAAGGTTTTCTAAGGGAGAAATATCTGTAATTTGATTATAAGATAAATCTATATCAAAATATTCTGCTTTATTTAATTTTTCGAAAACAGAAATATCTTTTATTAAGTTGTTTTCCAAGTATATGGCATTAATATTTTTAAGATTTCCTAAAACAGAAATATCACTTATTTGATTTTTATACAAATAAAGTGATGTGATTTTTTTCGTATTGCTTAAAACAGAAATATTATTTATTAGATTTTCAGACAAATAAAGATTTGTGAGTTTTTTGAGATTTCCTAAAACAGAAATATCTTTTATTTGGTTATCTGATAAATCAAGTTCCTTAATTTTTTTTAATTTTTTTAATGATGAAATATTTCTTATTTGATTATTTGACAAACAAAGTTCTTCAAGTTGTGTTATGTTTTCAAGAGCCGAAATATCTTTTATTTTATTTTTTTTCAAATTAAGATATTTAAGATTATGTAATCTACCAATTAAAGTTAAGTCACCAATTTCAATATTTTGAATATTTAAACTAAAAACGTTTTCATTATTATATAGTGAAAATTTGTTTTTTGTAATGTTCGATTTTGATATAACTGTCTGTTCAACCTGTTCTAATTTTATATTTAATTGTTTTTCTATTTTATTAATTATTTGTAAATCTGTCATTTTTTCAATTCTTTTTTGCATCTATTATGTTTTTAAACTTTTTTTACATTGCAAAATCCATTTTTGGTATTTTCAGTAATGCAATCAAGTTTTTTACAAAATTTCAATTATTTTTCAATTATTTTCAACTGAATTTCTACTGAATTTCAATTGTTTTTCATTTATTTTTTAAAAATACAAAGATAGAAATTATTTAAAAACTAAAAAAAAATAAAATTTTTTTGCAAAAAAATTTGTTAGTTAAATAATTTAATTTACTTTTGTATTTACAACAAATATGTAGTCATTACAATTTATAATGAAAAGCAATACAACAGAATATTTAAAACAACATAGAGTAAAACCATCATTTCAACGGATAAAAATTTTTGATTATTTGATAACGAAAAAAAATCATCCTACTGCCGACATTATATATAAGGAGTTGGTAAATGAAATTCCTACATTGTCAAAAACAACAGTTTATAATACACTAAAATTATTTGTAGAAAAAGAAATTACTCAAATAATTAATATTGAAGATAATGAAACTCGTTTTGATGCAGATATTTCAACACATGGACATTTTAAATGTTTAAATTGTAATACGATATATGATTTTTCTTTTGATGATAAAAATATTAATATTTTTGATATTGAAGGATTCGATAAAATTCAAACACACCTTTATATAAAAGGAATTTGCAAAACATGTAAAAATTAATATAATTAATAATAAAAATAAATTAATAAAATGGAAACTTTAATTGGTAAAAAAGCACCTTCGTTCAAAGCAAAAGCAGTAGTAAATGGTAGTGAAATAGTAGATTTCTCTTTAGACAAATTTGTTGGAGAACAAGAAGTAGTATTTTTCTTTTACCCACTTGATTTTACTTTTGTATGCCCAACCGAATTACTTGCTTTTCAAGATAAATTAGCAGAATTTGAAGCAAGAAACGTAGCAGTAGTTGGTTGTTCGGTAGATTCAGAATTTTCGCACTGGGCATGGTTACGTACAGAACAAAAAGATGGTGGTATCAAAGGAGTAACTTACCCACTTGTAGCAGATTTATCAAAAACTATTGCAGAGAACTTTGGCGTTTTGGCCGGAGAATATCAGTATGACGAAGAAGGTAAAGTAAGCTTTAAAGGAGCACCAGTTGCATATAGAGGTTTGTTTTTAATTGACAAACAAGGAGTTATACGTCATTCAGTTATCAACGACTTACCATTAGGAAGAAGTATTGACGAGGCAATAAGAATGGTTGATTCTTTACAATATTTTGAAGCTAACGGCGAAGTATGTCCTGCAAATTGGAAAAAAGGAGAAACTGCAATGCAAGCTACTTTTGATGGAGTTGCTCAGTATTTAGAAAAAAGATAATATTAAAAATTAGGAATTGGTTTACACCTTTAATTTAGTTATTTATAAAAATTTTGTTTAAAAATAATTATTAACTAAGTTCCTGTTTTTCTTTAAATTGTAATAACTGAAATGTAACTCCTAACATTAGTTTGGAGAAACCAAAAAAAGTTGCCAACTTGTTGTAGATACAACCAACTTGTCAGCTTATTATCAAGTTTTTCAAGCTATTGTTTGGAGTTTCTTTTTTTAAGAAAATTAGAATTATAAATAAAAATTTAAACCACAAACATACAATTATCATGAAGATAAATAAATACGTTGATATTTCAACATTAGAAAGAGAAGCAAAAAAAGATTATATTGACCGTCATTCGGCTTTTGTACATTGCGAAGCAACAGCAGAAACTGGTAAAAAGTTTAAAGTAAAAGTACAAGTAGGCGACGAATATATGCACCCAGATGTACCCGATCATTATATTGCATGGGTTCAACTTTGGAATGGCGAAAAAATGCTTGCTCAAACTACTTTTGTAGAAGGAGCTTTTGCAAACGAACCAACAAATGTAGAAGTAGATTTTTATATTGTACCAAAAAGAAAAATGAAACTGACTGCTATGGCTTTTTGTACCAAACATGGTTTGTGGCAAAGTGATGAGAAAGTTGTTGAGTTAGCTTAGGCATATTAATATAAATGAAAAACTATACTTTTATTCTTCTTGAAAAAAGATGATAAAAAGCTAAAAGAAAAAGTTTAAATTGTTGGTTATTTATTTTAATATACATAGAGGAATGGTATTTTACCATTCCTTTTATTTTTTTATTAAAAAATAAATTATAATTTTATATCAAAAAAAAGACCATTTTTAATCAATTTTAACACACCAACTATGTCATTATCAGTCGAGTATATGGGCTTAAAATTAAGAAACCCAATAATAATTGGGAGTTCTGGCTTGTCAAAAAATATTGAAGGAGTAAAAAAACTGTATGAAAACGGAGCAGGAGCTATTGTTTTAAAATCTTTATTTGAAGAACAAATAATAGCAGAAGCAACAAAAGGTGTTCTACAAGTTCCTAATAATCATACAGAAATGTATGACTATATTAAGAACTACACCCGAGAAAATTCAATTGACGACTATTTAGATTTGATTAAAAAATCAAAAGAATCCACTACCATACCTATTATTGCAAGTATAAATTGTGTTTCTAATACAGAATGGATTTCTTTTGCAAAAAAAATACAAAACTCAGGAGCAGACGCACTTGAATTAAATATTTCATTTCTTCCAAGCGATGATTCAATCAATTCAAAGTCAATAGAAAAAAAGTATTTTGAAATAGTAAAACGAGTAAAAAAACAAATTTCTATACCGCTATCATTAAAAATGAGTTATTTTTCGGCAGGTTTATCTAATTTAATTAAAGAACTTAGTTGGACAAATAATATTGATAGCTTTATTTTGTTTAATAGATTTTATAGCCCAGATATTGATATAGATACATTTAAGTTTCGTGCCGCTAACACATTTAGTCAATCTTCCGAACTAACAACTTCGTTGAGGTGGATTGCTCTTTTATCAAATAAAATTAATAAACCACTTATTCCATCTACAGGAATACATACTGCCGAAGATGTTATTAAACAGATACTTGTAGGAGCTCAGGCGGTACAAATAGTATCTTCAATTTATAAAAATGGAGCAGAACAAATTCCTGTAATACTTGAAGATTTAAAAAAATGGATGCAAAAAAATAATTATAATTCATTAAATGATTTTAGAGGGAAATTACACTATCAAAACACAAACAATGAACAGTTTGAAAGAATTCAATTTATGAAATATTATGGGGGGATAGAATAAAAAAAATAATATATCGATTTACATTCATGTTTCACAAGTGCAAATTTTTGCGTTACTATAAATAATTTTAAAACACTCATTTACAAAGGTAAACTTCAATTCTAAAATTTCAAAAAAAGCCTTAAACTTTACACTTGTGAAACCTGCCACAAATTATAATTAAAAACATGGAAAATAGAGAAAAAATTACTAATTATTTTAAATCAATAGACAAGCCACTCAAGTCATCTGAAATAGCCGAAGGAGCTGGTGTTGAAAAAAAGGAAGTAGATAAAATTCTTAAAAAATTAAAGAAAGAAGAAGTAATTCACTCCCCAAAAAGATGTTATTACGAGTTAAAAAAATAACTAATTTATTATGAAAAACGAACTAAATTGCAAAGTAAGCCAAGTTGTGCAGGTATCACCAATGATGAAAGTTATTAGAGTAACCCCAATAGGTTGGGAACTACCTGATTTTATTCCAGGTCAGTTTGTAGCTTTGTTTTTACCACCAAGTGTAGAGCGTTGTACAGAAGCAACTGAACAACATAAAAATTCGCCAGAAGGAAAAATGATAAAACGAGCATATTCAATAGCTTCATCTTCAAAAATGAAAGAACATGTTGAATTTTATATAACTCTTGTACATTCAGGTGCGTTAACTCCACGTATTTTTAATCTTCAAATAGGTGATTCTATAGGAATGGGAAATAGGTTTGTGGGTATGTTTACACTTGATAATATTCCCGAAGATAAAAATATTGTTTTAGTTGCAACTGGCACAGGAGTAGCACCATACATGAGTATGTTAAGAACAGATGCTATGCGAAGAAAAGGGAATATTGCAGTTATTCATGGAGCTGCCAACTCTTGGGATTTAGGTTACTCTTCCGAATTAACACTTTTAGAAACAATATCGCCAAATTTGATTTATATTCCTACTATAACAAATCCAGAAAAAGAACCTGGAAATTGGAATGGCGAAAAACGTTTTATTGAGCCAATTTGGCAAGATAATATTGTAGAAAAAGGTTGGGGTTTTAAACCAACAGCCGAAAACACACATGTATTTTTATGTGGAAATCCCAGAATGACCTCTTCTATGACCGCAATATTAGAACAAGAAGGTTTTACAGAGCATTCGCATCGAAAACCAGGACAAATTCACGTAGAAAAATTTTAAATAAAACTTTAATAAAAAAAAATTATGTTATCAAAAACAGTAGAACAAGCTTTGAATCAGCAAGTAGAGTTAGAAGCATATTCAGCAAATTTATATTTAGCAATGGCATCGTGGGCAGATAAAGAAGGATTTGCAGGAGCATCTGAATTTTTGTATGAGCAATATGCAGAAGAAAATACTCACATGATTAAAATTTTTCAATACATAAACGACCGAGAGGGACATGCAATTGTAGCTGCAATTGAACAACCACCTGCGGATTATAAATCTATTCAAGAGATATTTGAAAAAACTCTTGTACACGAAAAATTAATTTCTAAAAAGATAAATGAATTAGTAGGTGTTTGTATGAAGGAAAATGATTTTACAACTGTAAATTTCTTACAATGGTATGTAAACGAACAAATTGAAGAGGAAAGTACAGCACGCTCTATTTTAGATAAATTGAATTTACTTGAAGGAGATGCCTCAAAAATGTATTTATTTGATAGAGATATTGCTTCGCTAAGAATTTTATAATAAATTACAATTGAACATTTCGGCATTTTTCATAAATGCAAATTACTGCGTTATTTTGATTATTTTAAAATCCTCATTTACAATAAGTAAACTGCGGTATTTGAAAAATAAAAATGCCTTGTACTTTACACTTATGAAAAACGCCAACCTTTCTATTTAATATTTAGAAATGTTCAATTTTATTATTTATTTAAAAACCAAGTCCAAAACCAAGACCGTAAACTAATGATACATTTCCATCAAAAAAATCGGCATTAAATGTTGGTGAAATTGAAAATTTACCTAAATGAATATCATAAGCTAAACCGCCTCTAAATCCAAAATGATTACTCCATTCTACTTCTGTATGACCATCATGGTCAACATGTTCGTGTCCTGCCATAGCATATAGTGGAGCTACATTTAATTTTACTCCTGCAAATGGGTGAATAAAAATTGGTACTCCAAAAATAAATTCTTGTACTTCCTCTCCGTATAAATATTCTGCTCCCAAACCTATTCCAAACATATTGTGTGCAAATGGTAAACGAAATTCATAGTCTAAACCAGCTGTAAATAAAGTTGTTGAATGTTCAGACATTGTAGTTGTTGCTCCCAGAAATAATGCAGCATGGTGTTTGCTAACATGATGCTCTGAATGAGTGTCTCCATGCTCGTCATCATGCCCATCTTCGTGATGCTCGTCATGCTCTTGTGCTTGCAAAATATTAAAACTGAAGATAAATGTAAATGCTAATAATAAAGTAATAAAACTTTTTGTTCTCATAATTTTTGTGTTTAAGTTGTTAATAATTAATATTGTTTTTGGCTATATTTTAATAAATAAATAACATTTTGAAACATGCCAATATTTTTATCTTTATTGTACCACTGGTACAAAAAAATAAATAAGACCTCAATTGCCTTAAGAGCCTTTTTTATTAATAAGTATATTTTTAGGTGTAAACTAATTCCTAATTCTTAATTGCCTATCATTTTTTTATATTAGAAAAAATTTCAATTAAATTTCCATCAGTATCTTTAAAATGTGCAACTCTCATTCCGCCCCATTCTTGCATATTTTTTGGTTTGATAATAAATTCTATTGATCTGTTTTTTAGTTCTTTATAGGTATTATCAACATTGTCAACTTCTATAACTATTACAAATTTATTATTTAAAACATGTTCTTTTTCTACTATTTGAACATTAATTGCTTCTTTCATTAAATTTGCTTTGAAAATTGAAAGTCCAGAAGACAAACCTAAATCAAAACTGGCATAGTTACTATTTTTGTCTCCCCAAGTACACTTTAAATTTAGTAATTCATTGTAAAAAACAAAACTTTGTTCAAAGTTATTTACCAGTAATCTTATATTGCTTAATTTCATGTTGTTTTATATGTTAAATATCAAATTATTATATAAAATTAATCTAATTAGAAATAATTCTTTTGTATTGTATTGTAGATAGTTTTGGTTCTGAATTTTCGTCAGACAATGCAATTGTATTTTTATCAATAAATTGAATTATATATATTTGAGTAGCTTTTTGGTCATAAATTTCAAATAAAGCACTTCCTATTTTTTTTTCTATTAATTTGAATTTAGAATTAGATATTCTGGTTATTTCAATTATCCAAATATCATTTTGTTCAACAAACATTTTTACATATTTGTTATCATTTAATTTAATAATTCTACCAGTTATATCATTGTCGGTATCTTTACTTATTTCAATATGTATTCCATTAAACATCTCTCTACCATCAAGTTCCCAAATTCCAATTAAGTCATCTATAGGAGTTTTTTTTGTTTGAGTTTCAAACTCACAACTCATAATAAGAGAACTGATTATTCCAACTAGAATAAATTTTGTGATTGTTAATTTTGATAAATTCATTATACGAAATTTATAAATGATTTTTAAATTTAATTGCGAAAATATGTTAATTTTTTTTATTCACCAATTTTATTTGTAATTATTTTTAATAAAAAAAATAAAATACTGTTTTAGCTGTTTTATTAAGAGAAAATGAAATATTAAGTTGCAACAAAATGCGTCTTTTTTTTGTTTTTTAATTTGAATATAAACGCTTAATAGCTTGGCTGTTAAAGAGTTTTTAAAAAACGCATAATGGCAAAATTAAAGCGTAGTTTGTAGTTACTTACTAAAGTTTTTGTGTTCATTTTGTGATGATTATCAATGATTTGTAAAAATCA
>JAOZTW010000041.1 GCA_029938985.1 Bacteroidales bacterium
AGGTGGAAATACACGAACACACCTTTACACGCAAATGCTAGATTATATTTTAGAAAATCTATAAATTACATAGATAAATCAATTATATTTGCGGTCTGAAATTTTTCAGACCGTTTTTGTATTGCCCAGGTGGCGGAATTGGTAGACGCGCATGGTTGAGGGCCATGTAACCGCAAGGTTGTGCAGGTTCAAGTCCTGTTCTGGGCACATAAAAAAAATGGGAATAAAAAGGTAAGGCATATTAAAATAAATAATTGGTTAATTTATTTGTTTTTGTATGCCTTATTTTTTTAATTTTAAAACGCTCCTTTATAATAGTAAACTTCTATTCTAAAAATACAAAGGACAGGAGGATAGTTGCCTAAGGCGATAGTCAATTACAAAATACTATTGCTCTGATAAAAAAATAATAATGAATAAGTGATATAAAAAGGCTTTTGTGTAATAAAAAAACGGCCATATTTTCATGTTATAAAAGTGAACAAAATAAGAGATTTTATAATACTACTGGGTTTCGGTTAGATGTACAAAATGAAATAGTTGTAAAATAAAAATAATACAAAAATATTAATAAAATGAAAGACATTTTTATAACAAAAATAGATATTAAGCAAATCCGTCACTTAAACGGAATTGAGATACCTTTGTCTGAAAAAAATAAAAAACACCTCATTTTGACAGGTAAAAATGGTTGTGGAAAGACAAGTGTACTTGAAGTTATTAAAGATTATTTGCAAAGTTTTTATGAAATTGATTTTGACAAAAATAAGCAAGCATTATTTAACACTCCAACCTTCTACATGGCTAAAGATATAAAAAAAATTGAAACAGCGATGGAAGAAATTGAAAATGATTTATTGAATAATGAAAAATATAGACTTAATGTAACAAAGCTAAGAGAAAATGAAAAACACAACGAACAATGTAGAAAGAAATTAACAGAGAAAATAAAAAACAAAGAAATAACAACAAAAGCTCAAATAGAAAAGGAAGTTGATAAATACTTCAAAATAATAGATATAAGGACAGATTTACCAGATGAACTGTTACAAAAGATTGACCAAAAAATACTTCTACACAGTAAAAAATTGAAATTATACGAATATTCAATGAGCGGATATGCTGACAATATTGATAAATTCATAAAAAAACTTATTGTCCCTTTTAATGAAGATCCAACAGAATTTATTCATTCCGGTAAATTTGTAACCGCATATTTTAATGCAAAACGAGGAACACAGTTAAATATCCCAAAAGGTATTACAAAAATTGAAGAACCCGAAAAATATAATCTTAAAGAAAAGGCAGGTAAAAATTTTATCCAATTTTTAGTTAATTTAAAAGCCGACCGTGCTTTTGCACGTGATGACAATGATACAGAAACAATTAAAAAAATAGATGAGTGGTTTAATATGTTTCAAAAATTACTTGTGGATATTTTTGAAGAACAAACTATTGATTTAATGTTTGATAAATATGAATATAACTTTAATATTAAACAAAAAGGGAGAAATATTATTGATTTCACAAAATTATCAGATGGTTATTCGGCTATTTTCAATATGATTTCGGAATTAATGATGCGAATGGAAAAAAATAAATCAAAAATTTATGATTTACAAGGAGTTGTTCTGATAGATGAAATAGAAACTCATTTACATATTGATTTGCAAAAAAAGATAATGCCATTTCTTACAAAAATATTCCCTAATATCCAGTTTATCGTTACTACGCATTCACCATTTGTTTTAAGTTCCGAAAAAAATACAATTATTTATGACTTAGAGAAAAATATTTTGGTTGAAGATATGAGTGGTTATTCCTTTGATAGTATTATTGAGAGTTATTATAATACAGACAAATATTCTCAATTGGTTAAAAATAAAGTTCAAGAATTTGAGGAATTATATAATAAAGAAAAATTATCGGAAGAAGACGAAGAACGCCTAATCGAATTAAAAATATATTTTAAAGAATTACCAAAATTTTTAAGTCCAGAACTTTCAGTAAAAATTCAACAAATTCAAATTTCTAAAATTAGTGCAAAATGATAAACATAGAAAAATCACAACCTGCACCCGATTGCCTTGAGGTTGAAAAAAAAAAGAAAAATGGAACTTATCGGTGTGAAGATACATACAAAAGAATTGCATCTGATTTTTTTGGTAAATGTTATTTATGCGAATATGATAAACCATCTGGCATCAATATAGAACATTTTAAACCTCATTATCAAGGAAAAAATAAAGATAGAAAATTTGATTGGAATAATCTATTCTTCTCTTGTTCTCATTGTAATGGAATAAAAACATCTTCAGAAATAGAACTCTTAAATTGTATAAATCCAGACCATAAAATAATTGATTGGATAAAGTTTGACATAAAACCATTTCCAAAAGAATTACCAAAAATCACTGCAATAAACAAAATTCCAATTGTAGAAAACACAGTTGAACTGTTAGACAAAATATATAATTACAAAATAAACGATGATACATTTTCATCAACTAAAGATGCTGCAAATAATTTAAGGCATAAATTACTTCTTGAAATTGAGAAGTTTGGTAAGCTTTTAAAAGAATATTATGAAGATGAAATTGATTCCAGTAGTTATGAAAAAAAAATATTAAAACGGAAAATAAAAAAACTTATGAGTACGAAATCGCCGTTTTCTGCATTCAAAATTTGGATAATAAAAGAAAACATAACATTTAAAAAGGATTTTATGACATAATGAATACACATGAGCTTTGTCTGTCAGACTTTTTTACATATTTTTCTTGTTTTGCATTGCAAAAAATAAGCTCAAAAATCGCCACCAAGCCCTGTCTATATACTTTTTTTAGCGTTTTTCACGAGTGTCAAGTTCAAGGTTTTTTTGAAATATTAGAATTAAAGTTTACCTTTGTAAATGAGCATTTTAATATTTCAAAAGTAACGAAGAAATTGATACTTGTGAAAAACGCCTTATTTTCTTTGTTCAACTTTATTTGAGTAGTCTATTTTAATGATGATGCCCAGCATGGCTATCCATTCCGTTGCTTAATGAAGCCAGTTTTATTTGCATAGCCCCCTTTGTAACAACTCGTTCGCCCTTAAACAAACCGTTTTCTATTGAGATATTAACACCATCGGTAGATTTAATTTTAACCAAACGTTTTTCAAAACTTTCTCCATTAGTTTGAACATAAACATAGTGATTACCAAGCTCTTCGATTAAAGATGTTTTTGGAATAACAATCTGATTTGGAATAATTCCTATTTTTAAAAAACATTCTATATAAGCTCCCTCTATCAGTGAGCCGTTGTTTTGAACTTCAAAATAAATAGGTAAATATTTTCCTTCACTTTGTACAGTTGTACTTGTAGAAATTATTTTGCCTTCAAGTTCTTCGAGCTTAATGGTTTTATTATTAAAAGGAATTTTAAAAATAGCATTAGAAACATTGTTTATCAAATTATAATATTGCAACGAAACATCTGCACGAATCATCATGCGACTATTTGCAGACACCACTGCAAGCGACTGACCAGCTGTTACATATTGTCCTTCTTCTACAAATATTGTTTGTATAAATCCAGAAATTTGTGATTTTACCAAAATACCATTTTTGCTAAAACTTGATAAAAAATTGAAATATGAAATACTATCAGAAATATATTCTTTATAAGTTTGATTTAGAGTCTCTGTGGAAATTATTTTTTCTTTATTAAGTAATTTATGTCTTTCGTATAAAATTTTACATTGTTCAAATTCGTTTTTCAAATTCTCAAAAGTAACATTTGTATTCTCACTACCAAGTACTTGACTTGAGAGCATAAATAATCTTTCGCCTCTTTTTACAGGTTTTCCTATTACTAAATTTTTTGCCGAAAAAAGCACCATACCATTTGTTTTGGCACTAATAATTCTTTTTTCACCTTGAGCAGGTAAAATTTCTCCAACGGCAGTAATGGTTTGTGAAAAATCTTTTAATATTATTTCTGTTGATTCAAATTCCGTCTTCCACATTTGCTCTTTCAAGTAAACAACATCATTTGCATTGTCAATCTCAACAGCTTTGTGAATTGCCTCGTCTAAATTTTGATAAACTATAATATCTTCAATTTCAATAGTTTCTTTTAAAGTGTCTAATTCATATTGAAAACTTAATTTATAGTTACCACTTTTTTCTGGTTTTAATTCTGAAATAAATATTCCTTTTCTTGTTATTTTTGTTACAACAACTTCAAATTTTGATTCCTGATTTTCTAATTTTATTGTCAACTTACCGCTTCTAACTGGTTTAAAATTAGAAATAGAATTAAAATGTGCAATAATTTTTGAAGGTTTACCAGCTACAAAAGCTGTACTTTCAAAAAACAGTTCAAGATTATTACCAAAAGTATTATAAGAGATTGTAGGTACTTCATCTTCACCATGAGCGTGTCCATGTTCGTCTTTATTGTTTATATGTTCACCATTTTCATCGTGTTCGTGAGAATGACAAGACACTCCCAATATTAATATTGATATTATTATAAAATATGATATATTTTTCATTTATGTAATTTTAAAAGTTTATTTAGGGAGTGGTTTTAATTGTGTTTTTTATAATTTAAGACAGTCCAAATAGAGTTAGGCATATTAACATATCAAAAATGTAACTCCAAGCTCCTGTTTGGAGAACCGTAATATAGTCGCAAACTTGTTAGACAAATTACTTGATTGGTAGCCTATTCGCTGATTCTACAAGCTGGAGCTTGGAGTTACATTTTTATGAACAAACGCTGTTTTCTAATATGCCTTATCAATGAAATTTGTGTAATACAGAACGCTTTACGTATAGATAGCTATGTAACAAGTTTCACAAATATAAAGTTTAAGTAACTTTTTAAATAAAAAAAACGGGAGGAGCTCGCATAGCTTTTAAAAGCTGAGGAGGTGGTTTGTAGATGAAAATTTGTTCAATAAATATATTATTTTTTGATGTTTTAATTTGGTTTTGTGTATCAAAATATAATTTATAAAACATAAAATTTGGTTTTAAATTATTATGTTTTACTTTAATTTTGTTATAAAGTTTTATATTATTAAAAGCATGACAATAATCGTGAGAAGAATGTTTGTGTTCTTCTGATTCTTGTTTGTTGCATTTGGTTTTACACTGATTTTCTATATGATGTAATTCAGAATGATGATGATGCGGCATAACACTATGTAGCATAATACATAAATATGCAAATATCAAGATTAATATTTTTACTTCAGTTTTAATCATTCTTTTTGAATTTCTTTTTTCTATAAATATAAAATGATAGGTAGAGCCAAAACAGTATAATTGAAACTATAGAAATAATTGAGGTTACTTTGGAGTATTGAGGAACAAAAAATAATTCTATTTCATGTTTTCCTTCAGGTAAAATTATTCCGGTAAAACCAAAATTTACACGTTGCAATTCTTTTTTCTCTCCATTTATTTTAACTTTCCAGCCTGCATCAAAAGGAATTGTAAAGAATAGCATTTTCTTTTTCTGAAGTTCAATTGTTCCTGTTATTCTTTTGTTAGTAAACGATTTAATTTGTAAAGTATCTTCTTTTAATTTATTGATATAACCGCCATAAATTTCAAAATTAAATTTATTTATAGGAACAAATATATTTGTATCCGAAACACTAATTTGTTCAATTCCAGATAAATCTAAATTATTATTTTCTTCTACAACAAATCCATTTAACAATAATTCTCTTGATGAAAACGAATTAATGCAACCGTTTAATATGAAAAAACCATATTTATCAAAAATCTCTTTTGATAATTTTGATTTTATTTCTGTTACAAATTCTTCTTTATCATTAAATACTTTATCTTGCAAAGGCAGTAAGTTAGTTTTTATCTGATTACTAATTTGGGTTTGTCCTCGGTGTGATAGTTCATTATTAATAAAATCAAAGGCGTGTTTTGTAACACTATAAGTTATTAATTGTTTAAAATTGTGATAGTTAATAAATTTATCATAAGTAAAACCAAATGGAAGAAAGTAACGATTTTTCAGAATTTTAATTCCATTTTTTGTATCAAGCGAATCAAAACCTGAGTTTAAAAATCGAGGTTTTTCTTCTTTACTTAAAAAATATTTTATACTGCCAAAAGTAAGTAAAAAAGGATCCGCTCTAAAACCTCTTAGCCAACGAGAGGCAGTCTCGTCGCCTTTTTGTATAGTTTCGGTCTCTTCAAGAAATCTCACATAATTTATTTGATTAAAAGACGAATAACTTGATGTTCCATAGTAACCCTGAGCTTGTGCGTCGTTCAGGCTACCATGAATAGCATTTCCCGATTGATAATCTTTTTCTGTGCGATAAAATACCGTTTTATCAATTGATTTTAAATGTTTTACAATTTCAATAGTGCCATCACTGTAACCAGCCGAGTTTTCTGCAAACTCTTTTTTGGTAACAGGCACACGAGTAGAATAAGATTTGTAGGAAAAATAGCTTAATTCAAATATTATCAATATTATAATACCTATTTGTGCATAAGATTTATACTGGATTTTGGACATTAAAAACAACAAACCAGAATACATTAATATAAGAAGTGCAATAATTTTTTGCAGATTAGCATCTACTGTATTACTTGCTATTGAACTGTATGGAAAAAACAAAGCTGTAAGCCAGAACAGAACAGTGGTTATAAGTATTGGCAGGTTTAATTTATAATTTTTGTCTAATTTGTTTAAAGCGTAAACGCTATAAAAAAGCAGAGTAAAAGGAATAAAAAAGTCGAAACCGTAGCGAAAATAATCACCAGTAAAAGCAAGAATTGCGTGTCGTAACCAAGGGATTAACAAGGTTAGTGTCCAAAAGCCAAAAAAGCTTCCAAAAATAATTTTTTTTCTATTATTGAGATGAATAAATACTTGAGGAAATACAATAAGTGTAAGCAAACCAACATAAAACAATGGTGCTTCAAGGTAGTTTTGCCAACCTTGAAAATTACTACCTGTACCAAGAATATCGCTTGAAAAAAATCGTAGAAATGTTGAAGCCAATAAATTTGTTTGTTCTACAATTTGTTCACCTCCACTAAGTGTTTCGGTATATGATGCGTTACCTGCAACACGTGGACTGTTGTACATAAATAAAAATTCTCGAATCAAACCGTTAAATTTCATAAGTACGCCAACGAGGGCAAGCACAATCATTTTTCCAGCCAGTTTTATATATGCTAATATATTTCCATTTTTTTCGTATAGAAATCTAAAAATACTGTAAATTAGTAAAAACAAGGAATATAAATAAAGTACAAAAACATTAGTTGAAAGAAATATTACTGCAAAAGGAAAGAAATACCAACGGTTTTTCATATACAATTGCTCAAAAGCAAACAGTAAAAAAACAGCTTTGAAAATATGACTTGCAAAACCCCAAGCACTACCTACAACCATATAGCCTGAAAATGCAATTAGTAAAGCTCCAACAAAAGAAGCAAATTTTTTGATAGATATTGTTCTAAGGTAAAAGAAAAATATAATACCACTTGCCAAAAAATGAAATATGAAAGTTTGCAAAAAACTACCATTTAAATAATAATTAGCACCAAAAAATTCCATACCAATCTCTTGAATTGTACGGCGTACAAAACCCAAAGGGTCAACAGGAAAGCCTGTTACGTGTGCTTCTCCCATACCTTTATAGAACGACCATTTTGAAAAAAAACTTTCTTTGAGCATCAAAATACGATGATTTATTGAAGGGATATTTTGATTTACAGAGTCGCTTCCAATATCTTTGAAAAAAAATAAGTATTCGCCAGTTATATATTTTCCAAAAGCTATAAATCCAATTATTATTATAAAGCCAATTAATATCCAAATGCTGTATTTTGCTATATGTTTTTCAAAAAACGTCTGATTATCAACCTCTTTAATTTGTTTTTTAGGAGGAATTACTACTTCTTTTGTTTTATTACGCTTCTTTTTGTATTTCATTTTTCAAAATTAAATAATAAATTTTTAATATTCTAATTTTTTAGTAATTTTGTGCTATAAAATTAGAAATTTTTGAAAAACATAAAACATAAAATACATAATTTAACCAAAAAGGTTGGAAATAAAATTGGAGTTGATTTACCATATTATCTCAAAAATGGTTTTTGGATGTCTGGTGGGCAACTTATTACAATGATGTCTGCTTTTGTTGTTTCTTTATTTTTCACACATTTTCTTACCAAAGAAATTTACGGACAATATCAACTGTTGATTACTTATGTGCAAATGTTTGCTTTTATATCTATTCCGGGATTGTCGGTATCTATACTTCGCTCTGTTGCAAGTGGAAAGCATGGTGTTTTAAAAGAGGCTACTCAAATTAGAATGAAATATAGTTTATTTGCAATTCCTGTATTTTTGGGGTTGTCTGCCTATTTTTTTTTTTATAAAAACAATTCAATCACTGCTGTGGCTTTATTGGTTGTTGCTTTTTTGTTTTTCTCAATACATTCTTATAAAAATTGGGCTCAATACTATCAGGGAAGATCTAATTTTAAAGCAATTACAATTGCAAATACAGTTTTTTCGGCAGTACAGTTGTTGTTCTTTTTTATTGCTACATATTTTTTTCCTTCAAATGTTTTATTTATTTTTTTTGTACATATAGGAACTCAAATTGTTTTTAATTATGTGATGTCTCATTTTGCCAAAAGAAACATAGAAAACACTTTACAACAAGAGGGTTGGAGAGAATACGGCTTTTTTTTAACTAAAATAAATGTTCTTAATACGGTAACCAACAAATTGGATTATATTTTGGTTGGGAGTTTGATAAATGTGGAGGCACTTGCTATATATGCAATTGGTATTCAGACTGCAAATATGTTACAAAACGCATTTAAAACAATATTAATGACAACTACGCCAAAAATAGTGAACCTAAAAAAAATTAGGTTTGCAACATATTTTATGATTTTTATTATAACTGCAATTATATCAGCTGTTTTAATTTTAATTTTACCTTTTGCAATGCAGTTTGTTTATCCCGATAAATTTACTGATAGCATTTATTTATCACAAATTGTTATAGCTTTTATACCTGCCTATGTTATAAATAATATTTATGAAAAATATATAAAATTTAGTATTGCAGACAAAAAAGTTTTGTTGTATGTAAATATTATTTTTCCAATTATAAACCTTTTAAGTATGTTTTTGTTTATATATTTTTTCGATATTGTTGGCTTGGCAATATCTTATGGTTTAAGGAGTTTATTAAAATCATTAATTTATAAAATAATTTCGTATAGCCAAATAAATAGAAGTAAGGAGAATGTATAGTGAAAAAGAAAAAATAACTAACCCCAATCTACTTGTTTATTTTGTCTTTTTAAAAATTTAAAAAATATCATTATTTGTATTTTTGTATATGGTGTCATTTACTTTAGGTTATAAATACTTGAACCTCCCATACAAAAGTATTGTTGTTATTATGTCCCCATAAATATATTACATATTTATCCGAATTATCTAAAATGAAATATGTATAACCATCATAGCTTGAAACAAACGTAACACATCCATTAAAATGATGTTTGTATCCAACTCTTGAATATGTTTTTGCTTCACTTTGGTCAAGTATTGTAGGGAGCGTCTGTTTAATTAAAAATCTAAAAATAAGACCAAACGTAATTAATAATAACACCAATTAATACAAGATATTTTATTTCTAAAATTGATTTTTTTTAATCATAATAGACTATTTGTTAAAAACTTAAAAAGTATTGTCTCAAAAAACGAGTGTATCCTCTATATACATTTCTATTAGTAAGAAATGAAAGACTTTTAATTGGTATTAGAACCTCCCTTTGCTGCTCGTATCCAACCTACTATAATATGTTTTCCAACTACTACAAGCGTTTTGAAACCCTGTCAGAGTTTTGTTGTTGTTGTTTGTTTTGCAACGAACCACAAGCACACAGCAACAAGGAAGAGTAAAAAGGTCATTAAATTTATTAAAACCATTTTTTATTAAAAGAATATATTTTTCCATCGTGAGCTCCAATAATAATTTTATTTTTCATTACAGCAGGAGTTCCAAAAATAGGGCTTCCTATTTCGTAAGACCAAATTTTCTCTCCAGAGTTTAATTTCAACAAATATATTCGTCCATCGTCTGATGCTATAACAACCTTATCGTTGGCAATAACAGGTGAGCTATCATTTTTTTTAAGTGTTTTAAATTTCCATAAAAGCTCGCCATCGGCTTTGTTGAAACAATAAATATTTTTGTTTTGCGAGCTAATAATAACCTTATCCTCTGTTACCGATGGGGACGAAACAAAAGAACCTGCATCTTCAAATTTCCATTTTATTTTTTGATTATATAAATCTACACAATAAAAAGTTCCATCATAATTTCCAAAATAAGCATAATATCCATCAACCGCAACCGACGAAGCTATATAAGTGCCAATATCTATTTTTGCAAAAAAAACTCCAGTAAAAATATTTACAAGATGCAAAAAACCATCACAACCACCAAAAACAGCATAAGCACCATTGATGGCAGGTGTTCCGTTAATATAATTATCCGTTTCGTACTTCCAAATCAAATCACCTGTTTGTGTGTCAATGCAGTATAGAAAAAAATCGTAGCTACCAAACACAATGTATTTATTGTTTTTATCTTTTGAATAAATCCAATTTGCTGCCGCCGAAATTTGTCCTTCTGTTTCGAAACGCCACTTTTCTTTACCCGTTTCGGCATCTAATGCAAACATAATTCCCTCTAACGAACCTATAAATATAGTGTTATCAAGCAGTAAGGGTGATGATTCAAAGGAGGTTTCTGTTTCAAATTTCCAATTCAATTCTCCTTTTCGTGAAAGCGAATAAACACAGCCGTCGTCTGAGCCAATAAATATATTATCTCGGTTGGTTACCGCCGACGATTTTATTATATCATCGGTTGTAAACGTCCAAGATAAGAAAAACGAGTTGGGCAAAGTTGTATTTATTACTCCCTGTAATGCCTGATTACCACGATAAGACGACCAGTTAAAAAAATAACTTTGTGCTATTGTAATGTTTGGCAGTGTTGATATTAATATTATAACAATGCTTTTAAAAATTTTATGCTTCATAGCCTAAATCATTAATAATTTGTTTGATTTTTTCTTCGTTTAAGTTTGAACCTTTGATATAAACTGAATTTGTGGTAGGGGTTGCAACTACCTCGTCAATTTCTTCTAACTTAATTAAATTCTTCTCCACATTTGCTTTACAATGATTGCAAGTCATTCCTTTAACTGTTAAAGTTGTTTCGTTCATAGTGTTTATTTTTATTTGTTTATTAAAAAATTTATTAAATATTTTTTTGCTTAATGAAAATATTATTAGCGACATTAGAATTATTGAGGAAACAACACCAAACCAATGGGGTAAAATATGATTATGTTCCAATGGATTTAAGTTTATTGAATCAAGTAACCATTCTCGTGGAATAAAATTATCTACTAATAAACCAAAAAACATTGCACCAACAATAATTGAAATAATATAAGAAATTGTAGCCTTTTTGCCCAACGTTTTTCCAAGTACAGCAATTGTAGCCGCATTGGTTGCCGGACCCGCCATTAAAAATACAAGTGCTGCACCAGGTGAAATACCTTTGAGCAATAAAACCAATGCTATAGGTACTGACGAAGTGGCACATACATACAATGGAATTGAGGCTATCAATATAACTATCATGCTCAAAAAATCGTTTTTCAAATATGTAGAAAAAAAGTCATCTGGAACAATTATTGAAATAGTTGTTGCTATTAGTAAACCTATTATTAACCATTTAGCAATATCATCGATAAATTCTATAAAGGCATATTTTAATAATTGAATTATTTTGTTTTCCTTTGTATGCTGTTTTAGTTCGCAAACATTATCTGTTGAGCTTACAAATTCAGTGTTTTTTTTTTCTTTGGAAATAAAATTTGTTAGCAATCCACCAAACAAACCTGTTAATAATGCTATAATCGGTCTGAAAATTGCAAAAGGTAATCCCATGAGCGAATATGTAACAAGAATGGAGTCAATTCCTGTTTGTGGAGTAGATATTAAAAACGAAACTGTTGCTCCTTTTGATGCTCCTTCTTTGTGAAAGGCAACTCCCGTAGGTATTACACCACAGGAACATAATGGTAAAGGAATACCAAATAGTGCAGCAATTAAAACTGATTTTAAATTCTTTTTACCAAGATATTTACTCACTGTTTCTTTTTTTATAAAAACATGAAGTATGCCAGCAAACAAAAGTCCCAACAGTAAATATGGCGACATTTCGTTTGTGAGATTTAAAAATTCGTGGAAAAATAATAAAATATATTTCATCTGTTAAAAATTTTGAAATTTAATCATCTCTTTCTATGGAGAATTTTTATAATGCGATAGCTATTAAAACCCTCAACGAGGGTTTCATATAATTACAAAATAAAAAAAAGCAACATTAATACTTTTTTTATGAAAATACAAATTATTAACGGTCCAAATTTGAATCTTTTGGGAGTTAGGGAAAAACAGATTTACGGTTCAACGAGTTTTATTGAATATTATGAAGAAATAAAACAGGATTACAAAAATATTGAATTTGATTATTTTCAATCAAATAGCGAAGGAGAAATAATTGACAAATTACATAATGTTGGTTTTGAGTACAATGGTATTATACTAAATGCGGCTGCATACACTCACACATCGCTTGCCATTGCTGATGCCATTGCTGGAATAAAAACTCCTGTTATAGAAGTACATATATCAAATATTTTTGCTCGAGAAAAAATTAGACATAGTTCGCTAATAGCTGCAAATTGTATTGGCTCAATATCTGGTTTTGGTTTAAATTCATACAAGCTGGCAGCACATTATTTTTCAACAAATCCAAAATAAAAAAAATAATAAAGATGAAAAAATTTAAAATTCCACTTTTTTTGCAAATATTGATAGCTCTAATACTTGCTGTTGTGTATGGATTGTTCTTTGGTGAACATGTAATTTATGTTAGTTGGTTAGGCGATTTATTTATGCGTGCCTTAAAAATGATAATGGTGCCTTTAATCCTAACATCAATAGTATCAGGGGTTGCAAACATGGGCGGAAACGACAATTTAGGTCGTTTGGGGTTAAAAACTATGGCATATTACACCATGACAAGTGTTTTTGCAATTGTAACAGGTTTGTTTTTTGTAAATATAATAAAACCAGGAAAAGGAGCAGACTTGGGTTTTGTTTCAGAAGTTGCAGGTTTGTCAGAAGCACAAGATTCCTTTGGAACAACATTATTAAAAATAATTCCAGAAAACTTTTTTGAAGCTCTTACAACTGGTAACATGCTTTCAATAATATTTTTTGCTATAATTTTTGGTTTCTTTATTACCAAAGTACCTGAAAAACCACGACTACAACTTACAGGTTTTTTCAATGCGAGTTTTGAAGTTATGATGAAGGTAACACAATTTATTATTAAATTTACTCCGCTCGGAATTTTTGGTATTGTAGCAAAAGTTATTTCGGAACAAGACGATTTAGTAGCACTTGCCGCAAGATTAGGTTTGTATATGCTTGTTGTTATTATTGGGCTTACGTTTCATGGTTTGGTAACTTTGCCACTAATTGTTAGGTTCATAGGTAAAGCAAATCCATTTAAACATTTATGGGGGATGAGAAATGCTTTAATAACCGCTTTTTCAACCTCTTCGTCTGGTGCAACTCTATCTTTAACTATTGATAATGTAAGAAACAATTCGGGAGTTTCAAATAAGATTTCAAGTTTTACGTTGCCACTTGGAGCTACTGTAAATATGGACGGAACAGCTCTTTATGAGCTTGTTGTTGCCATGTTTATAGCTCAAGCCTATGGTGTAGAAATGAGTTTGGGTGCACAAATTATAGCTGTTGTTACCGCACTACTTGCTTCAATTGGAGCAGCAGGAATACCAATGGCTGGTTTGGTTATGATTTCGGTAGTGCTTACTGCAATGGGCTTACCGCTTGAAGGTTTGGGACTTATACTGGCTGTGGATAGAATTTTAGATATGTTTAGAACCACAATAAATGTTTGGAGTGATAGTTGTGCAGCAGTTGTTATTGCAAAATCGGAAGGCGAAACGTTGAAAGTGTAATTTGTTTATAGTCAGAGTTTTCACAATATAAAACTCTGACTATATGCTTTTTTTAATCCAATAATTTTGCAAATAAATCAAATTCTAAAGCGTCAAAAATTTTCACTTTATAAAACTCTCCTATTTTTAATTGTTTATCACTTTCAATTATCACTTCGTTATCTACTTCGGGGGAGTCAAATTCTGTTCTACCAATATATTTTTCGTTTTCTACCCTGTCAATTAAAACTCTAAATATTTCACCTATTTTTTTAGTGTTGTTTTGCAACGAAATTTCTTGCTGAATCTCCATTATTTCTTCTGCTCTTTTCATTTTAATTTCTTCTGAAACATTATCTTGCATGTTATCTCCGGCATAAGTATTTTCTTCGTGCGAGTAGGTAAACACTCCAAGTCTGTCAAATTTTGATTGCCTAACAAATTGTTTTAACTCTTCAAAATCTTGTTCTGCTTCGTTGGGATGTCCTACAATTAAAGTTGTTCGTAGCGAAAGATTTGTTATTGTGTTTCTAAATAAATCAATTAGTTCATATATTTTTTTATCATCGTGTCCACGCTTCATGTTTTTTAAAACATTTGAGCTTATGTGTTGAAATGGAATATCAATATAATTGCAAATATTTTTTTTGTCATTAATTACTTTTAAAGCATCTATAGGAAAGTTTACTGGGTAGGTGTAATGTAATCTAATCCATTCTAAATCTTCTATTTCCGACAGTTGCTCAAGTAAATTAGCAAGTTTATATTCTTTATATAAATCATAGCCATACATAGAAGAATCTTGAGCTATTAAAATAATTTCTTTTACTCCATTTTCAACAAGGTTTTTTGCTTGACTAATAAGTATTTCAATTGGTGTTGATTTATGTTTTCCTCTTATTAGTGGAATTGCACAAAAAGAGCATTTTCTGTTACAACCTTCTGATATTTTGAGGTATGCAAAATGCGAAGGTGTAGATTTTGTTCGTTCTCCTAAAAGTTCTTTTTTAAAATCAAGTTTTAAAGACTGCAAAATATCCTTTAAACTATCTGCACCAAAATATTTATCCACTTCTGGTATTTCTTTTCTTAATGAATCTTTATATCTTTCGGATAAACAGCCTGTAACAAATAATTTATCTATTTTGTTCTCTTCTTTAGCACTCACATAGTTTAGTATTGTGTCAATAGATTCTTGTTTGGCATCATTAATAAAGCCACAGGTATTTATTATTGCAATTCTTGATTCGGATACATTTCCATCAAAAACTATTTTACAATTGCCAGCATTTAGTTGTGTGGCAAGGTTTTCTGTATCTACAAGGTTTTTTGAGCAACCAAGTGTAATTAAATTTATTTTTTGCATAGAGTTAAAAAAGTAATTGATATTTAATGAGTAACTTGGTAAGGAATGATACAATTATTCAATGGTTCAATGATACAATGGTTCAATGATACAATGGTTCAATGATACAATGGTTCAATGATACAATTATTCAATGATACAATTATTCAATGATACAATGATACAATTATTTGATTATTAACCAACTAAAGTTTTTGCTTTCATTTTATATTGATTATCAATAATTTATAAA
>JAOZTW010000984.1 GCA_029938985.1 Bacteroidales bacterium
GCTTTGTCCATAAGGAATACGTTTGTATTTATTTTTTTGCATAGTTTATTTTTTTAAAATTCCAATTCCATTCCAACTGACAAAACTCATTTTTTGTCAATTATTCAAAAAAATTTATGACAACAAAATTATTGTTTTTTAGTCTTTTTTTAGTAATATTCGTTTTACAACAAGGACAGGTAAAAATATTGTATATTTAAAAAACCTGTGTCTAATAACATTATATATTTGTTCCAGATGAATATTTATTATTTTTAAATTAAAAAAATTAAAAAAAGTATAATCAAATATAATTAGGTTTTTCAAATCTTTTTTCGAATATGTTTTATTAATTCGTTTAATATTCTGATCGTCTGTTTTTATTTTTTTATTCAATCGGGATAGTGATTTTATATATTTTCCATATATATAATTTTTGATATGTTTGTTTAATTTTACTTTATATATAACAAGGCTGTGAGATAGTAATCTCCTATTTATATATCGCAAGCCATGAAAATGATAAAAAATTAATTTATTATTATTGCAATATGTTGAGCCATTTTGTTTGTAAATTTGATATTTAGAAATATTCCAAGGAGCAATTCCTGCACCTTTTCCTGCTAATACCATAACATTTTTATAGTTTGCTGTCCATCTGTCAAGATATTTTTGGTCAGCAAACCTGTTACTTTCTATGCGGTCATAACACCAATCAATACATTGATTTTTCCATTTGTAAAGGCAGGACAATCCTTCTTTGTTGTTTTTAAACGATTGAAAACTAACATTATATTTTCCATTTATTTCTAAATGTTTTAAATTATCTGCAAAATCATGCTTTGTAATAAGTATAGAATAATTTTTAAACTCATCAAAAACTGGTTTTGGATTACTAAAAAAGAAAATATCGGCATCAAGTGTTGTTATAAAATCAATTTCAGGAAAAGTTTCTATCATATAAAGTGGCAAAACAGGGCTTAATGTAAAATAATATTCCACTGCACTTCTATTATTTTTTGCTTCTAAAAGTTCTGGATATTTATTTTCAACATCAGATAATTTTATAGCTTTTAAATTTTCTGCCTTGCTGTTTTCAATGTAATCTACTACTTTTTGGTCCAGAGCAAGCACATATAATGTAAAACTTTCTATATGCTCTTGCATAGAATAGTATAAAGCGAGTCCTCTGGTTAGGTAGTTTTTATCGAATAGAGTTGCGAAATGGTACATTTGTTTATTTTATTTCTTCAAGATGAATTAATTCCCAAGCGTTATAAATTAGAACGAG
>JAOZTW010000486.1 GCA_029938985.1 Bacteroidales bacterium
AATCACTTAATTGTATCATTGTATCATTGTATCATTGAACCTTTGAATCATTGTATCATTCCTTAATACCATTATTTTGTTCCCATTTTATTATAATCGTCGGCATGTGCTATATCAATCAATTTTAGAATTGAGGAAACAGATTTAACCTCCGTACTTGGCGATTCCGAATAAATATTAATTATTTCTTTTCTTTTGGCATCCATAAAAATTCTCATTAAAAACGAATCGGCTTTTTTCTTATGAACTTTTTGTAATAACTGAATTGAGTTAGTAATCTGTTTTTTCCCTCCAGTTAAATCGTCGGTCATAATATCCATTCCTAATCTATGATATTTGTATGTTGCCTCTCTAAGTGGTTTGTATATTGGACTAACAAGGTCTTTTGCCAGAAAATAACGATTTGTTTGGTCAGTAGATTCAAATGCCTTCCAACCTTTCTCGGGAGAACTTTGTGCATTTGACACTAATTTTTGAGCAGTTTGAAAAAACTCTTCTCCTCCAAACAGCGAATAAGAATCAAAGTCAAAACCGATAATAATGTATGTGTAAAAAGCTAATACATAGGCTAAATTATTAGAATAGGAACTTTCATTATATTCAATTGGTTGATTTTCTATATAACGAAAATTGAAATCTGATTTTTCTCGATAGTTAAGCATAGGCGAATTTAAAGAAGTATTATAAACAGGACGACTCGAAGTTATTTGAAGCGTTGTTTCAAATCTATCTAATCCATTGAATTTGTTTACAGTAATCTGAATATTACATTCAATACGTTCGTTTTGTTTAAACACATATTTTGTCCAAGCTGTGGTGTTCATAAATTCAGAAATATCTTTCTGTAACGATTGAAAAATTTGTTTATTAGTAGTTTGTACGTTTGAAGAATTAACTGATATCCTGCAATTTAATTCTTGTGAAAAACCAATAGAACAAATAAATATAACTAATAATAGTGTGCTTAACTTTTTCATTTTTTTATTAAATTAAATAGTTTCTTTTTATTGTAACTGTAAATTGTTCTTTTTCAATATCATTATCAAAATCTGAATACAAACCCAAAGCTCGTTTTATTCCTGTTCCATATCCTTTATAAGGAAGCAAATATTTTGAAAGTGAATGTAAAATTGGATTTCGTTGTTTAGAAATTCCTGATATATTATTTTCGGCTACCCACTTAAAGTTGGACAAAAAAAAACCCTTTGCCAAAGTTTGGAACTTTGGCAAAGTTGTGCCTATCACTAATATACTGCGAATTACAACTTTGTAGAAGTGAAAAAACTTTGACAAAGCAGAAATTTTATTATTATAAAATCCAACGTTATGTGGATAGCCAAATATAATAGAATTAAGATATTTGCGTGTTTATTGAAGAAGATATAAGCAAAAAGAACAAGCTTAAATCGTCAATTATTTGTTTTAATATGCCTTACTATATCTTTTGCTACTTCATTTTTATTTTTTAATTCAAAATATTTCACATTATTTTTCTTATTAATAATAGTAATTTTATTTGTGTTGTGTTGAAAACCAGCTCCTTTGTCTTGTAATGAATTTAATACAACAAAGTCAAAATTCTTTTTTATAAGTTTTTGTTTTGCATTTTCTATTTCATTATCTGTTTCAAGAGCAAAACCTATTGCAATTTGCTTGTCTGTTTTAATTTTTCCAAGTTCTTTTGCAATATCTTTTGTTTTTTTCAATTCAATATTTAGAGTTTCACCATTTTTCTTTATTTTTTTTTCGGATATTATAATAGGAGTATAATCGGCCACTGCCGCTGCATATACAATAATATCTGATTTATCAAAATGTTTTTTTGTTTGAAAAAACATTTGTTCAGCCGAAATGACATCAATAACATCAATATTTTTGTTTTTTGGTTTTATGTTTACCTTGCCCGAGATAATAGTTACATTTGCTCCTCTATTGGCAAATTCCTCCGCAATAGAATATCCCATTTTACCAGAAGAATGATTTGTAATAAAACGAACAGGGTCTATAGCCTCCTGTGTGGGACCTGCTGTAATAAGTACGTTTTTTTTCAAAAAATCTTTTTTATTTACAAAAAAATTATTAAATAGTTCTACTATTTTATCTGGTTCCTGCATTCGTCCTTTGCCATGCAATCCGCTTGCAAGTTCTCCGCTATCGGCCTCAATACATGTATGTCCTCTATTAATAAGTGTTTTAATATTCGTTTGTGTGGCTTGGTGTTTGTACATATCCAAATCCATGGCTGGTGCAAAAAATATTGGACATTTGGCAGACAAGTATGTAGTTAACAATAAATTATCTGCCACTCCAACTGCCATTTTTGCCAATGTATTAGCTGTTGCTGGTGCTATAATAAAAGCATCAGCCCACAAGCCCAAGTCCACATGACTATTCCAGTCTCCATTTTCTGGATTATAAAACTCTGTTAAAACAGGATTTTTAGAAAGTGTTGACAATGTTAATGGTGCTATAAAATTTTTTGCAAGTGGAGTCATTAAAACTTTAACTTCGTTGCCTTGTTTTATCAACAATCTCACAAGTAAAGCAGCTTTGTATGCCGCAATACCTCCAGTAATTCCTACAATTATTTTCAAAATATTATTTTTTTTGAGGTTTATTTTCTTTCTCTAACTCCTTTTCTTTGTGTGGATTACGGTAATATATTTTATCTTCTTCAAACTCTTTTATTGCTATAAGAGCTGGTTTGGGTAATCCTTCATAATATTTAGAAATTTCTATTTGCTCACGATTTTCAAAAATTTCTTCCAGATTATCTGAATAAGAAGCAAATTGTTCTAATTTATTGTTCAATTCGTCTTTTATTTCAACACTAATTTGATTTGCTCTTTTGGCAATAATATTTATTGTTTCATAAATACTATCAGTATCAATTATTAACTCTGAAAGATTTTGAGTTTTAGCCGTTTCTGCTGCATTTGTTTGTTTGTATTTCATATTTTAAATTTTTTAGTATTTTAAGTAGTTGAATATATTATTTTAATAATTTTTGCATTTTCACTAATCATATATAAACGTCACTTTTTAAGGTCAATTTTAGCATTATGCTTCGTTATTTTTTCTTTTTCACTTATAGAGTACTCATACATTTTAAAAACAAATAATTAAGGGCGTTTTTTGTTCCGCACTTAATTATGCTTTAAATTAGCTAAATTTAATACTGCAAATGTAAAGTTTTTTTTTATAAAGTGTGTATTATTTTAGGCTCATATAGACAATCAGGGTGTTATTTAATATACGCAAATTTACGCTATCAAATAATTTCGTAAACTAAGTTATTATATTCCAATTTTTTAATATAGATTATCAGTTTGGGTTCTAACATATTTTATTACAGCCAGCGATGTTGAACCAACTGTAATAATAACTCCTGTACATATTAGAATAATAAAGACAAAAATAATATTTTTAATTTGAACTAAACCTTCAACATTATTTTGAAAATAAAGTATAAAAACCACCAATATAGACATTGCAATCAAAGAAGTAATCATTCCATGAAAAAAACTTTTAATTATGAATGGTTTTAAAATATATTTTTTTGTTGCTCCTACTAACTGCATTGTTTTTATTGTAAAACGCTTTGAGTAAATTTCTAATCGTATTGTGTTGTTTATCAGAGTTATTGCAATTAACAAAAGAAGTAAACTAACGGTTGAAATAATCAACCCAATATTTTTCACATTTTTATCCACTTCGTGAACCAGAGATTTGTGATAATGAATAAAGTCAACAGTTTTATTATTTGACAATTTTTGTCCAATTACCGATATGCTATCTGTATTTGAATATTCGGCATTTAGTTTAATATTTATTGAAGCAGGTAATGGATTGTAACCCAGAATTTCAACAAAATTTTCGTCAAAAGACGACCTTAGTTCTTCGGCTGCTCTATTTTTAGAGACAAAATCGGTTTCTTTACAGAATGGTTTAATATCTAATTCTTTTTGCAAACTCAAAATTTCAGCGTCGTTAATATTTGGTTTTAAAATTACCGAAATTACAATGTTTTCTTTGGCGTATGTAGATAAAGTTCTTACATTTAGTAAAAGTAAAGAAAATATGCCAAGCAAAAGCAATATAAAAGTTATGCTTATTGTAGAGGTTAAATAAGAATTAAATATTCTAAATTTAAGTTTATTTTGTTTAATAAAACTCATTAATTTATTTTTTATTATAATTATAAATTTTCAATATCTTGTTTTGATAATTTTGTTGTAGCAACTATTTGTTCTATTGAAGCTCCAAAATTTTTCATTATTTTTGCACTGTCTAATAAGGCTTGTTTGTTTTCTTTCAGTTTCTTTTCTCTTAGTTTTAGAATTTCTTCGTTTTGCTCTATTATATTCTCGTTTTGTTTTATAGTACTCTCGTTTTGCTCTATTATATTCTCTTTTTGTTTTATAGTACTCTCTTTTTGTTTTATAGTTATTTGATTTTGTTTTATTTCATTGTTTTTAAGTACTAATT
>JAOZTW010000985.1 GCA_029938985.1 Bacteroidales bacterium
TCTGCATAAGGCGGATTTATATAAATTACTAATTTTTTTCTTTTTTCAGGGTTATTAATAATATCCAACAAACTTTTTGGTAGTTTATCAAATTTATCGTTTAAAAAATCAAATTGAAAAACATGACTTTCCAAAAGATTTGCACCATTTTTAATACGGTCTTTCATTACATCAACATCTTGAATATCAAGCGTGGAAGCCCAAATATTGTATTTATTAGTAAGTCCTGCAAGTAAATTTCCTGTACCTGCGGCACAGTCCCATACATAATATTTGTCTTGCCAATCCTCGCCTAATACTTCGGCAATATATTTTTGCGATAGTTCTACCCAAATGCGAGGCGTAAAAAAACTCCCTTTTCGTTCTCTTACATCTTGTGGAACAAGCAAATCACGCCGTTTAACTATGTAGTCCCAGTATTGTTCTTTTGGTGGTCTTTCGTATTTGTTCCAGAATTGAGTATGAGCTTTTTGATTATCATTAAAAGAAGTTTGGCGA
The DNA here is from genome assembly GCA_029938985.1 of Bacteroidales bacterium. GTDB lineage: Bacteria > Bacteroidota > Bacteroidia > Bacteroidales > JAOZQN01 > JAOZQN01. Next base: position 499 of record JAOZTW010000985.1, read on the forward strand.
GTGCTGAACATTCCCATTTCATCTAATTTACGGTCTAATTGATAATGGTTTTCTTTCAAAAGAACATATAAATTATCTTTTAAAGTATTGTTTTTTTCCGAAAGTAAATCGGCAAGATAAAAATCGCCATCAATAATACCGTTTTTTTGTGCCATTTCCCAATTAACAACAATTGTAGGTTTAACTGTTGATAACCACTTGTTATATATTACCAAAAAGTTGTTTTTATCAATTTTTATTTTTGATAAAAAACGTTTATTTTCAATAAAATTTGTTTTAATAAATTTATGTATTTCTTTTTTATCGGTATCAAAATTGAAAAGTAAAAAGTTGTTTTCTATTATTGTTTTTACTTTTTGTAATACAATATTAAATTCTTTGGTGTTGTGGTTAGACGGAGCAACATTCCAGTTAAAATCATTTATATAAAAAATATCTTGAATTTTATTGTAAGCAATAAAAACAATTTTTTCGGCATCAAAAGCACCAAGAAATGCTGGGGGGAGGTGGTTATCAAAAGTGCGAGCTTTTCCTATAGTAATAATTAATTGTACAATAGATTTATAAATATCCGATTTTCCTTTTTTTGCTTCTGCCCAAAACAATGAAACAGTTTCGTGCAACTGTTCTTTATTTGTAATAGTTGGTAAAGTTACACAAAAATCTATGTCGCCAATAATTTTTGTATTGTCAAAAGTACTAAAATAATCTTGTGCTATTTTATTTTTTAATTCTTCTTCTCTTATATTTATGTATGACATAATTGTATTT
>JAOZTW010000042.1 GCA_029938985.1 Bacteroidales bacterium
TTTTTTGAAGAAGATAAAATTCAAAAGAACAAGTTTAAATGGTTAATTATTTATGGGTTTACAGTTAAATATTGTGATGGAGTAAAAAAAGTGAAAAAAACTTGACTTTTTAAATTTTTTGTTGTATAATTACTTTATAAAAACAACAGAAGAAATGATAGGTAAATTTAATAATTTAAAAAATTATCAACAAAACAGAATAATTAAGTTTTTGAATAATTTTCGTTGTATCAATTTAATTGATACAAATTTAATTTCAGGCGAAGATTTAGTTTGTAGTATTTGTGGTGGTTCTCATTTTGTTAAAAATGGCACCTATACAAGAAAAATTGACGAACAAAAAGTTCAAAGATATTTGTGTGAAAAGTGTAATTCAGCCCAGTTCAATGATAAAAACACCCCTATATTCAATTTGAAACTGAAATGTAAGTGGGCTGATTTTGTGTATCTTATGTTAGATAAAGAAGAACCATTGAGTTCCGTTTCAATCGGTGAGAAATTAGAAATAAGTGAAAGCACCGCTTTTTCGTTGGCGACATCGTTTTTTGTCCTCTTTAAATCAAGTCGTTCCATTAAATATTGAAGAAGAAGTAGAATTAGATGAGATTTACTTACCTTTTAACGTGAAAGGAACGCTTGGAAAAGAAAAATTTGACAAATATGTTTCACATAGTAGTGAAAAAAATATAGAGAATGAATTTCGTGAAAAAGAGAAGTTAATGCAAGAAGAAAATTATCAAGTAATTTTTCTTTGCCAGCATAACATATTAGGTGTTTTTGATTTTTTACCAATAAAAATACAAAAGAAAGGTATTGTTTCTAACGATTTACAGTCAAATATTGTGATAAAATATGGAAATTAGGTTTAAAGTAAAGTCATTACAATATTTGACAGTAAACCATCTGTTTTTAAATAGGTATTACCTTTTGGAACGCTGATACATTGAAACGCTGATAAAAACGGATTTTTAAAATCTGTTTTTATCAGCGTTACAGTCAAATATTATGATAAAAGATTGTATTTTATTTAAAATAAGGAAATTAGGTTTAAGTAAAGTCATCACAATATTTAACTGTAAACCCGTTTCTAATGTAGACTTAGAACGTGTAATGAAAGATATTGAGTTATCAAACAAAACAGTATTTACCGATAAAGAACCCTCTATGATTGCTTATATGAATACTTTAGAGAATGTAAATCATCTCACTTTTAAATCATCTGATATGAAAAAAGGAATTTTAGAAGATGTAAATGTTCATAACAATAATATTAATAGTATGATGGCTAAATTAGGAACTTGGTTTAAAAATTTTCGTGTAGTTTCTACAAAATATTTAGAAAATTATTTAAAATGGTTTAGATTTATCAATTTATTTAAGTTGAAAGAAATTAAAGAAATGGTAGAATATACTTTATCTGAGAACAAATCATATCAACGATTTAAAAATCAGTTCAAAACATATCAAGAATTTGTAATAATTAAAGAAAGTAATTTTAATGTAATTTAGAATAGTAATACAATGAATATTCAGTGTAAATGGTATTTACATGTCTTTTTTTAAATTTGTAATTTAATTTGGAATCTTTTTAGAAAAAGAAGAAAAAAAAAAGGTTATTTTTCACTGTTTTTTTAATGTTATTTCATCACAATATTTAACTGTAAAACCCTTATTTATTTTGATACGCCTAAAGTACAAGGCATTTTTATTTTTTAAATACCACAGTTTACTTATTGTAAATGAGGATTTTAAAATAATCAAAATAACGCCGTAATTTGCATTTATGAAAAATGCCCATTTATTCTATAATAACAATAAAAGCTTCTGGTACTAATTTACGAATATTTTTTAGTTCATAAAGTGTATTTTCTATTTCAAAAAATTCGCCATAGTAGTGTGCATATTCTTGATTATCTAATTTAACTGTTTTTGTATCACCTATTTGTTTTATATTTTCTGGAGCATTTTCATCTCCTTTGTATAAGCAAATAGTAAATCTGTCGCAGTTTTTATAATTTTCAGTTCTAAACTCTTCCGGAACATAAATTTGTTTTACATATAAATTATTCACACCTTTTTTGCTTACTTCAAATTCAATACGTCGGTTGTATTGCATGCTCGCTTCATTTAGTTTGCCTGCAACAAGATTAAAAGCAATAGGATTTAAAATTCCGAGTGCTCTTGTTTCAATAGCATCTTCGGCTACTCCTTTGTTTATCAAATAATTTGCTACATTATTAGCTCTTTTTTTAGATAACTTTTTGTTAATTATTGCTTTGTTTTCAAGAGAAGCATATCCTTTTATTATAATTTTACAATCCTTATTGTTAATCAGAAATTTGGCAAGAGTGTTCAATTGCTCTGTGTTTTGAGTAATTACTGGAGAGCCACACGAGAAAATAAAATTTTCTACAACACAGTCATTCTCTATTGAGTTTGCCTTTAATTGTTCAAAGTTGGTAGAGCTTGGTGTTAGTAAACGTACTGGTTTGGTGTTATAAACAACATTTTGTGAACTATTAACTACAGGATTAGTTCTGTTTATTGGAGGGTTTGTATTAATAGGGTTGTTTACATATACTATTTCTACTGTCTTATTATCATCATTAGTTCTATTGATGTTTTCATACTTGTAATTTTGTGCTATTTGATTATTATTTTGGATAATTTCATTGTTTCTTTTAGGATTATAATCTATTTCAAAAATGTTAGGATGTAAGTTACCCTTTCTTGTAGTTGAAAAATAAGCTTTTGTACCGTATTTTGAGTAAAAGAAATCATCGTAAGGTGAGTTTATTGGTATTCCCATATTTTTAGGACTGTTCCAGCTACCATCTTCATCTCTTTTTGACACAAAAATATCGTAAGCACCAATTGAGTTATGACCTTTTGAGCTAAAATATAGTGTTTTCCCGTCAGGTTCTACAAAAACGGAATATTCATCGTAAATAGTATTCAGCTTTTCGGATATTTTCTCTGGTTTAGTCCAGCGTCCTTGTTCTGTTAATTTTGAAGTATATATGTCGCTTTGTTCTAAATTAGCAGTATCTCTGTAAGCGGTAAAAAATATTTCTTTTGAGTCTTCTGTTATTGTAAATGAATTTTCGGTGTATTGTGAGTTTATTAGGTCGGAGAAGGGTTTTGGTTCTATCCACTTTTCGTTTGATTTATATGTATAGTATATATCACCATTGTTTCCTTTGTTTCGGTACAAAAAAAGGACTTCTTTATTTGGCGATATTCCAAGTACTACATCGTGAGCAAGGGTGTTCATATTTAAAGAATAATTTTTAGCTCCTGTCCATTTACCATGCTCTTTTTGCGAAAAATAGATATCTTCAAAATACATATTGTCTTCAATATCAATAAACTTACCAGTTGAGCTGTTTCTTCTTGCCGTAAAAAACATGCTTGTATCATTTAGTATTACTACAGAATATTCGGGATAATCGGTATTTATCGATTTAGATAATTCTGTTATATGTAAATTATTAATATTTTCTTGAAGTACTATTCCGTTTTTGCACTGCTCAATGTATCTTAAAATTTCTTCTTCGGTCATTTGAGCTTGAGCAGTATCATATATAGCTTGTTTGTAGTATGATATTGCTTTATTAAAATTATTATCCAAATGATATGTTCTTGCAAGTAATCCATTAATACCTATAGTTACTGTATCATTGTTATTGTATGCCAGCAAAAGATATTTTTTAGCATTATCAATATCATTAAGATAATAATAACTTTTACCTATTTTGTAAGATAAAATATTATTGTATGAATTAAAAATAAAAGCAGGCAAATAATGCTCTAATGCTTTATGATATTGATTGGTTTCAAAAAAATAATCACCATAATTTGAAATATCATTATCGGTCAGGTGTTCACCCAAGTTTTCTTCAATAATTATTATGTCGCTTTTTGAAAGAACACCTTGTGAAAAGGTATTATTTAACGAGAACAATATTATTAATAGTAGTAATGTAATTTTTTTCATCTTTTTCATTTTAAAAATGCCTATATTTTTTTTAATTCCAAAAAGATATTTTTCTTTTTTCGTATCCTCGTGAGCTGTAAGCCGACCTGCCAGTTTTTGTTTTAAATATGTATGCTAACATTATTTCATGCGAACCGCTGTTGTAGTTTTTAAGTCCCGAAGTTATCATATCAAAGGAATACATAAACAACCAATTGTCTAAAAGTTTGATACCTACCGACAAAATCATAGCATCGTTTTGTCGGTAATTTGCTGAAGTCATTATCATGTCTCGGTAAATTAAAGATAATCCTATTTGATAATTAATAGTATAGTTTAACGGTTTTACTATTATTGCATTAGGAATTATCATAAAATGTTTTTTTATACGGTAGTTATATCCTGTCATAAATGTGTATCCAAAACCAGAAGGCATTAAATCAGTGTTCATGTCCGAGAAACTCACTTTTGATTTGTATTCGTATGATACTCCTGCATAAAATTTTTTATTATATGCAAATATTCCTGCGGGCATGTCTACAAGTAACTTGCTTTTTTCAATACCTTTGTTTAATAGGTCATCGCCCGATTGATAGATAACATGGTCGGAAGTGTTTATTGCTATTTGCGAAAAGCCTATTTCTGCTCCAAGCGACAGATTTATTTTTGCTAAAGGTATGTGGTAAGCGTAGGCTATATTTCCGCCGTAGTTTTGTATGCCTTTTGAACTGTAATTAAATATTTGTGAGCCAATGCCTACAAGTCCTTTACTCATTGTACCACTTATTGATTGGTGCATTGGTGCGTCCTCAAAACCTACCCATTGACTTCTGTGACTTATTTTTATTTCGTTTATTTTTTTGGCTCCGCAATATGCTGGGTTTACTGTTTGTTTATCAAATTGTAATAGACTGGAATGTATGCTTATTTGAGCTTGTGAATAGTTAATTAACATTAAAAAGATAAACAATAGTTGTATTATTTTTTTCATATTTTATATTATTTTAAGGGTTTTATATATAAACTGTCGGCGTGGCTTTAAGCCACACCGACAGTAATTTGCATTTATGAAAAATGCCAAAATATTTGTTGTTATCTTACAAGTAGTATTGCACCTTTAAGGAGTTCTCGTTCTTTGCTTTTTATTATGTAATAATATGAACCCATTGGTAGGTCTTTTCCTGCGGGACTTGTGCCGTCCCAGTTGTTTTGATAATTTTTTGCAGCAAAAACAAGTATTCCTGTTGAGTTATATATTGCGACTTCGTTTTCTGCTTGTAAATCAAGAGCTTGTATTATGAAAAAATCATTTTTGCCATCTCCGTTTGGGCTAAACGCATCAAATACTATTAGTGCATCGCTAACAAACACCGAGTCTAAATTGATTGTAGGATATGAACAAAAATCATATTCTGTTGCTTTTATACGAACGGCTATGTCTTGTCGTCCTGAGGCATCAATTGCGGTGTCGCTTTTGATAGTTTTCCAAGTGTTTTGTTCGTCTTTCGAAAATTCTAATCCGTCTTCGGTTTCTACTGCACCAGTGTGTGGTATTACTGCATAAGGGTCTTGTTCATCGTACACAAAGTTTACTGCCCATTCATACTTATTCGCCATTAATACATAAGGTGCTTCTGGGCGGTCGGGTACATTGAGTTCAAAAATATTAGATGTTATTGTGCTATCTGTTGCGAGTCTTTTAAAGAAAACATTTTCTGTAGGAATTAATTTTATCACACTATCTTTTCCCATTTGTGTTGGTAAACTTTTAAAGTTAGTGTTTCCTGTATATTGAACATTTGTGCTAACGTTTTCATTTGTTGTTTCGTCAAAAAAATTAATTGTATATTCTGGTGCTGTGGGACGTGCCACTGCCGTATAATCGTTTAGTGCTGTTATTCCTTGTCCTGACACTGAATTTACCCATGTTTTTGCTTCTCCAAGCTCTTGCCATATACTGTCATTTTTTGTTGCACCAAATAATAAATTTTCTTCTCCAACAATGTCGTTTGTATTGTATTTATATGTTACTTTTGCTGCATATTCATAAAGACCGTCAGTTTTTACTGTCCAATATCGGTTTATATAGTTATCAACATTAGCATAATCGGGGTGTTTTTGGTTAATTGTATTTACTCCAATTCTGTAATTATCAATAAAATCGCCGTCTTCTATTTCCACTGTAAATGGTGCATATAAACCGTCTTCTCCTTTTGGGGCAGTTAAACTTCCAACGGGGAATGTAAATTTTTCGTTTTCATCAAACACTTTATATAATGTTCCAGCAGTATCGGTTATTATGTGTGAGTTATCATTAAAACGACCTTTAACTTCTGCTGTTTCTGTAAGCGTTAGGTCGTTTCCGTCGAGTCTTACAGTACCTTCTTTTATTTCTAATATTCCTGATATGTTTATATCCACACCAAGTTTTACCGCTTTATTTTCAAATGTTAAATTGGTGAAATTTATCAAAGTATTACCAGTAATATTTTGTATCTTGTCTTCGGAGTTGAATATTATGTTACCAAAAGAATTTTCTTCAAAAAAATTTTCCGAACCCGAGTTATTTACAAAATCACCTCCTATCATTATTTTTCCTTTTAGATTTAAAAAACCAACATCTCCATCAAGGTTAACATCGTGTATGTAATTGCCTGTCATTGTTTCGTTTTGAGGCAAGTAAATATATGAACCATCTGCTACATATAAATCAACTCCTTTATTTATTATTTCTCCTTGCGAGAAAACATTTGTAAAAAAGAAAGATAAAACTATGGTATATAATAAATATTTTTTCATTTTTTTCATTTTTAAATATCAACTGTTTTTGTTTTTTTCATATCAAAAAAATTAATAAAGATTGTATTTTTTGTAGTTGCAGTTACAAAGCAGATAAATTTGCAACTACAAAAAAAATACTATTTTTCAAATTCCGAAATTTCTAATTATTAATCATTTCTTTTATTAGTTCCATTTCTTTTCTCAACTCTTGTATTTGAGTTTCTTGTTCGTTAAGTTGTTTTTCTTGTTCGTTAAGTTGTTTGTCTTGTTCTATTGTGTATATAAAAAGTTCTTCAACTTTTTCGAGAGTTACCATTTGCATACCTTGTATGTTAATTGCTCCTTCTTTAAGAATATAAGCTCTTGAAGGAACACGAGGTAGGTGTTTATTTTTCTCTAAAAACGTTTCAACTTCTTGTAAACTTGATATCTTATACTCCGGATTTGCATCACTTTTACCAAGGTAGTATGTTTCAAATACATAATCTGGAACATTCATATTAATAGAAGTATTGTATTTGTACGAACCTGCTGTTCCGCCCATTGTTGCAACAAAATGGTCGGCTCTTATTTCGGCAGTACATATTACACTTGTTAAACTAATGTTGGGCGAAGAAGTTATATTACCTGCACCATCTGTAGATAAAACACCTGCTGAGTATCCAGGAAATTGAACTGAAGTAACTGAACCGTTTCCTAGTACAATTTTATTATTTACATCAACTAAAGCTCCGAAACCGAGTGCCATTGAGTTGGATACACCTCCTTGAGTTGATGCTCCAAAACCGTAAACTGTATTTCTGTTTGCATCAGTTTCTGTTTTTGTTGATATATTTCCTGCTCCGTCCATTATCATATAGCTTCCTGCATCTTGTGTATTGTAACCTGCAAATTGTACTACGTTTACCGAAGTGTTACCAAGAGTTATTTTATTGCTGGCATTTACTTTTGCACTGTATCCAATTGCTGTTGCGTTTGAGTAGTTGCTTGCACCTGTTATATCTGCATAGTTACCTATAAATGTATTTTGAGTACCTGAAATTACAGTAATTCCTGTACCAGTCCCTATACCAACATTATTTTCGCCTTCTGTATTATGTAAGGCATTTGCTCCAATTGCGAAACAACTTGTTCCGCTTATATTACTGAACAAAGCTTCATTCCCGATAGCAATACAGTTACTTGCGTCTGTTATTTTATTTAAAGCTTTGTTTCCTAATGCTACATTATTTGAGCCTGAATTATTTGGATCTGATAATTTTTCTATTGTTTGTTTTCCTATACCTATATTACTTTTATCTGGAAACATTGCTATTTCGCTTGTTGAACTTACATCTACAAATAATATTTTTCCTGCTGTACTTGATGAACTTGGTAACTTCATATTATGTGTTAATTGTAAATCGCCACCATTGTTTATTTTTATACCTCTGCTTGTACCATCGTTTGTAATATAATTTGTTCCAAGATTTAAGTTTTGATCAAGAACATGGTCGCCAAGGTCATCTGCTCCTGTGGGTACTGTAATTGTGTTTGCATTAGTTAAAGTAAGTTGGTCACCAACAATAGACAGTGTATGAGTATTTGTAATATTGTTTGAAGCGTCTATATTTATTCCTGTACCTGCTGTGTAGATGTGGTCTGTTTTATCTACCCATTCTACTATATTTGAAGCATTTGTTGTAAGCATTTTATTGGCTCCTCCAGTTTTTATATCATCAGTCTGAATTGTTCCGTTTAATATTTTACTTGATATTATTGCATTATCGTTGATGTCTGCAACAACTATTGTACCGTCAAGAATTTCGGTTGTTGTTACAGCACTTGTTGCAATATCGGCAGATATTATAGTACCGTCAAGAATTTTAGTTGAAGTAACTGCATCTCCTGCAATTTTTAGAGATGTAACTGCATTATCTGCAATTTTTGGAGATGTAACTGCATCGTCTATTATTTTCACACTTGTAACAGCATCGTTTCCTATTTTAAAAGTTGTAACTGCACCTGCTTGAATTTTATTTTCAACTATTGCATTGTCTTGAATTTTGCCAGTTGTTATATTATTGTCTGCAATTTTGGATGTAACAACTGCACCATCTGTAATTTTAGAAGTAATTATTGCATTATCTTGTATTTCAACTGTGCCTACTGCATTGGTTGCTATTTCGGAAGTTCCCACTGCATCTGCTTGAATTTCATCTGCACGTACAGCATCTGTTGCTATTTTGCTATTTGTAACAGCATCATTATTTATTTTGTTACTTGTAATTGCATTATTATCAATTTTACCTTCTGTTATTGCATTGTTTGCAACAGTAAGTTGCCCTGTATTAGTAATTGTTGCATCGCCTCCTATTGTTTGTTCGTGTACTTGTCCATCAACTCCTCCAACAAGTATTTTGGTATTTCCAAGTGATAGATAATCTGTAATGTCTGACTTGTCAGCCCATACCACATTGTCCGAACCGTCTGTAATAAGAACTTTATTGGAACCTGGCTTTGCAATGTCGGCTGTAGTAATAGTTTCGTTAGCAATATCAGCGGAGTTTATTGTATTATCAAGTATTTCGTTTGAAGTAATTGCTCCTGTTTGTATTTTACCTGTACTGATTGAACTATTTGCAATTTTAGCGGTAGTAACATTTAAGTCTGCAATCTTATCGGTAGTAACATTGGAATTTAGAATTTTAGCTGTAGTTACAGCATTGTTATTAATAGTAACTACTCCTGTATTAGTCATACTAATTTCGCCTCCGAGAGATCTTGATACTGCTTTGTTACTTGAATTTCCTATAAGGATACTTCCATCGGTTACTCCAAGTTCATTAGATAAAGCACTTTTATTTATCCATGCTACATCTCCCGAAGCAGTTGTTCCGAGTACTTGGTCGTTTGCACCAGGATTAATATCTGCAACAAGAATTGTTTTATCTTTTATTTCATTTGTTGTAACAGCACCTGTTGCTATTTCGTCTTCTTTTACGGCATCTTTTTTAATTTCATCAGAATCGACTGCATCAGTAATTATTTCACTGCTTGTAACAGCATCTGTTGCTATTTCATTGCTTGTAACAGCGTCTGTTTTAATTTTATTGGTTGTAACAGCATCGTTTATTATTGTTATTTCACCAAGGTTGGATAGAGTAACATCTCCAGATATAGTTCTTTCTTGTGCACTTCCTGCGTTTCCTATTAATACTCTTGCATCTGCTATTACTATTGAGCTTGTTAACTCAGATTTATCTATCCATCTAACAGTACCAGTACCATCACTTGTAAGTACATTATCTGCATTTACAGGTTGTTGTAAGTCTTCTAATTTTATTGTTCCGTTTGCTATTTCATTGGTAGTTACAGCCGATGTTGCTATTTTTGTTGTGGTTACTGCATCTGTTGCAATATTAACAGATGTAACTGCAGATGTTGCTATTTCGTTGGTAGTAACTGCATTAGTTGCTATTTCTGTTGTGGTTACGGCGTTGTTGGCTATTTCTGTGGAAGTTATTACATCGGCTTTAATTTGCATATCGCCAGCGTTTGTCATTGTAATATCACCAGAAACGGGGTGCGATTTTGCAATACCAAGTCCATCTCCTATTAAAAGTTCTGCTTCTGGTATTACTATTGAAGATGAGAGTGCCGATTTATTAACCCAAACAACATCTCCTGAACTGTTGGTCGTAAGTACATGGTCCAGAGTATTTCCCGCAATATCTTCTGCAAGTATTGTTTCGTTTGTTATTTCGTTTGTTGTTACAGAACCGTTTGCAATTTCTGTTCCTGTAATAGCATCTGTTTTAATTTGTACATCACCTGTATTTGAGAGTGTTATATCGCCAGTTAAAAAGTGGGCTTGGGCATTATCTCCCATATTTCCTATTAGGAGTTTACCATTCTCTAAACCAAGTGAATTTGTAAGAGTTGATTTATTTACCCAAATAACATTTGTCCCATCATCAGAGGTCAAAACTTGGTTAACCAAAGGATTTTTAATATCTGTAACCTCTATGGTGCCATCTATAATTTCTGTTGTACTTACTGAGTTGGCGGCTAATTCTGTATTTGTAATTGCATTATCTGCTATTTCTGCCGATGTTAAAGTTTCTGGGGCAATATCGGTAGCTGTTAGGCTGTTGTCAAGCACAGTTTCAGAACCTATAAAATTCCAAATAGCTACACCTGTTGCATCGGAAATTAAAACTTTGTGTAAAGCTTCTGTTCCATCTGTTATTTTTACATTTCCTATTACATCAAGTTTTGCTCCAGCTTCTTCTTCTTTTAATCCTATACCTATGTTGCCGTTGTCTTGCACATTGAACAATTTAGTGGAACCGTTTATGACATTAAAACTACCTGTGCCAGTAATTTTTACTGTCATATTATAGTCTCCAATAACAATTTCTGTATTTTCAACAAGTTCTCCACCAAGACCTATTTTATTTTCAACATTTTTAAGTCCGTTTATGTATGTATAAGAACCATCGCCAAGTTGCTTCCATTTAGTCCCACTCCAGTAATAAAATGATTTATTTAGGTTTGTACTCTCAACTGTGTTGTAAACCATCAAACTTACTTGCGGATTTGGAATAGTATTTACATCTTCTACACCTGTTAAGGCTACACGTGGGATCAACAGTCCTTTGTCTGTTGCATAAACATCAAGTATTGCACTTTGATGTGGCTCTTGTGTATTAACTCCTATTTGAGCAATTGCCGACAGGCTCATAAAACTCAAAAAAATAATTGTTAAAATTTTGTTTTTCATAATGTTTAAGGTTTAATTTATTGATTTTTTCAGACTTTTGCTGATTTTAATATTATTTTGCAGGTAGCAATAGTTTGTTCCGTTTTAAATTTAATGTTATTTCTACAGTAAAGAATAATCTGTAACTATTTAATAATATCAAATTACTGATTGTATTAGAAATGATATATTCCTAATCTAATATTATTATTACCGCCTCTTCCGAATACTTTTCGCAGTTATCTTTTGTAAGCATATAACATTTGTATTTACCTGCACTTTCTTTTTCTGGTTTTATAATGTAATGACTACCATTTGCTCCGTTTATTTCTACTCCGTTTAAAAGCCATTGATAAGTTTTAACATTTTTGGTTGCAACATAAATCACTTTATCCTCCAAATCAATATCCATGGCAATATTTTGAGGCTGTGAAGTTAGATTGACACCTGGTCGTACATGAACACCTACTTCGTAGGATTTTGTAGGACAGGCTTCTGTTGCTACGCAATAATATGTACCGCTATTTATAATTTTGGCATTATCAATTTTTAAAACGTTCTCTTTTGCTCCTGTTGTATTCATATCTTTAACTGCTTTCCCATTTTTGTACCATTGATATATTACGTCTCCGCTTTCATTTATACCTATAGCTAACATATTCTGTGTTTTTTCACAAATATCTACTGTCTTAGGCTGTGATGAAATTACTGGCGTTTTTCCTATTACCTTTACATTTGCAAAACATTGATGATAATTTTTATAAGGGTCGGTTACAAGTAGTGTTACTTGATTATCGCCTTTATCTGTACAATCAAAATAAGTTTTGGACATAGAGTACTGTGTAATAAAACAATTAGGGTCATAACTTCCATTGTCTATAAATGTATCAGGAACGGTAATACTACCCCCTTCTATTTCTCCAATATTAGGAATTGTTATTGTTACCGATTTACATAGTGCTACTGGAGGAATAGTGTCTATTACTTCTACGATACATGTTTGATTTGCTTTATTTCCATAGATATCTTCACCATACAGTGTTACATAATTTTCGCCACAGTGTTCACAACCAAAATCCATTCTTACTTCATAATCATTAAATGTAAGGTATGCCATTTCGCAGTTATCAAATGTACCATTATCAATATCGCTTGGAAATATTGAAACATCTCCATTTATATCAAGATAAACTTTTATATCTTTTGTAAACATATCTGGTGGACGTACATCTATTACTGTAATAATTGCAGACTGGCTTGTTTCGTTTATGTCATTATCTTTTATTTTTAAATAAACTGTATTGCTTCCTACATCATCGCAGTTATAACTATAGCGACTTAATGTTTTATGCATTGTACAGTTGTCGTAACTTCCGTTATCTATATCTTCGGGGATTATTGTATATTGTCCGTTTATATCAAGTTCTACTGTAATATCTTTTGTTATTACGGTAGGTGGTATTAAATCTCTTACCCAGATATAATCACTCTTGTTACCAACATTATCCCATTTGTCTTTAGCATAAGCAGTAACTGTACTTTGTTTGTTTGGATCTACATCTGCACAGCCAAATTGATATTGATTAAGCCAAGCATCTTTTATTTCTATACAATTATCTGTTGCATGACTATAAAAATCCTCTAATGCAATATAATAATCATCTCCGTTTGCATTTATATTAACATCGGGAATACTTCCTTTTGTATATATGATAGGATCAATATCATCAAGTACTACAAACCAATCGGTGTACTCATCTCTGTTACCAAATTGATTCTGAACTTCCCATTTTATAGAGTAACCATCTGGATTTACAGGAAAGGAGACTCCTTCTAATGAGGAACTATTATTGTAGTCATTTATTAAAGTATAATCACCACAACTAACAACATCTGGATTCTTCACCAAAGGGTCCCAACTTTTGTCTTTTACTGTAAAACTACATGTTCCTGGGTCGGTAAATCCGTTTGGATGTCCCCAACCGTTATAATAAAGTTCTGGTGTTGGAGCTAATACAGGAAAACATCTTGTTGTTGTTCCTGTACATGAAGGATAACGAAATTTATCTTTTTCATAAACTTTACCTGGATCATCTGCTACTACTCCAGAGCAAGGACTTGCATATTTTAAACAACTGACTTCTACATAATAGGATGAGTCACAAGCATTAGGATTTCCCTCAGGAGGTGTACAGTTTTTTTTCTTAGTCCATCTTTTTTCCTTACATACTCCTGATTCTGTTGGGCATGGTGTTATAACAGTTTCTGTAATTTTATAGTTAGACCTTGTTATTAATTCTACTTCAAAATTACCTGCGACATCTAAAAAATTATGAGTTGGATTTTGAGTTGAGTAAAATTTATTTCCATTAGCATCAGGTATTGTCCATTTATATGTAGTATTTTGAAGTTCAATTTTATGATTTGCTTTATTTTGAAATAAACTAAAGGCAGAACCTTTAAAAGGTTCATCTGTACATGTTTCTATTCCCCACCAATGCTGGCTATTTATATTGCCTCCACATTTACTTACCATTTCACAATTTCCTCTTACATTTGCGGTCTGAACACAAGGCGGTGGTGGTAATTTTACTGTTATTTTTGTTGTAGCATAACAGCTATAAGCATCATCTAGGGATGAAGCTGTCAATTTAATATATTTTACACCTCCAGAAGTATAGCTATGAGAAGTGTTTTGTGTGTTTGCACTTGTACCATCACCAAAATCCCACTTATATTTTTTTGGTAAACCTTCAAGTTTATCTCCATTATAAGTAATAACTTGAGAAGGTTCAAAATCTGTTGTCGGATTTAAAGATATGCCTACTTTACAATAATATATGTTTTTTGTTGATACTGCTACACATGTACCTGTTGAGGTGGTTCCTGTAACCTTAACAGTATGACTACCAGGTAAAAAAGACTTAAATTTAACAGAGTTTGAACCAGATACAGGACTCCCATCAACTTCCCATGAGTATGAAGATGGTGGAGTAATACCAAGGTTTTTTGTTTCATATTTAATATTAACTCCAGTCCTTACACTACCATCTGCAGGTGAGGTAACAAGACTTATATTACAGGGGGGAGCTTGTCCTTTTACTGAAACATAATGATTGTCTGTGCAAGTTCCACCAGGTGCTGTTGCTGTTACTTTTACGCTATAGCTACTATTAAAAACATCAGATGCAGTTAGTCCAGCTTGTCCGCCACTGGGTAATGTCCATGAATAACTTGTAGGAGTTCCGCAACAACCATCTACTTGTACAGAAAATGCTACTGTTGCTCCATTGTCAACGGCACCAGTTGGACTTGGTACGATATCAATTTTACAAGGAGGTGGTGCAGACTGTATTTTTGCTACATAAGAATCTTGGCATTGCACTTCGTTCTGGTTGCCGTTTAAGGGGTTCTTGTAATAAACTTTTACATTTACACTTTTATTACCCGAACCTACATAAGAGTGTGTTACTGTTTGAAAATTATCTGTTCCTCCATCTCCGAAATCCCAGTCCCAGTTATTAACTGTTCCTGCTGTTGTTTTTGCTTTAAATGTAATTGTAGGGTCGGGCAGGTAAGGATTGTCTGGTGTCGCTTCAATTTTAACCTTGCATCTCTCACGCATTTCAACATCCATATTAACCTTGCAAGTAGTACCATCTGTATATACAATATTAACAATAAGTGGATAAGACAGGAAAGCAGGATAATTATGAATGGTGTTGTATTCTTTACCATCACCACCACTTGTAGTAATATTTGTACTACCGTCTCCAAAATTCCAAGTTGCCGATGACATTGTCTTACCTGATTTGGGTAATAAACTGAAACTTTTCCTTTTTCCGAAATATTCAGTTTTTTTATACATCAATAGTCCATAACATTGTGCTTTTAATTGCACTGAACCTGATAGCAAAAAAATGATAACAATTAATAATTGAAATAATAGTTTTTTTTTCATGTGTAAACAATATTGTGAGAAGATTTTGTAGATATTTTGGAGTTTTTTAAAAATATCAATTTTTTCGTTACTTTTTAAATTTAACAAAGACTTAAACTTAACACTTTGTTAAACATCAATATTTATGAAACAAATTTCTTCTCTGTTTTTGTTAATTAATTTAAATTTATCATGTTAGAATACTTAGGCATATTAAAATAAATAATTAACCAATTTAAGCGATGTTATTTTTACCAAT
>JAOZTW010000043.1 GCA_029938985.1 Bacteroidales bacterium
ATTATCAATTAATTCTATCGTTGTTTTGCACCGCTGGTGCAATAAAATAGATAAATATATTTGCTATTCGAAAAGATTATTTATTTATCACAATAAAAAGACCCTGATTATCTATATGAGCCAATAATTAACATATTAAAATCAAGAGATTTGATAATGAGACATTTACTTAAAATTCTATGACAATCAATATAAGACAGTACACATTATTTTAAATTTTATTTTAATTAAAACCTAATAACTGGTTTTATAATGTTATTTATTATCACCATCATCGTATTGTTTCCCCTCTCTGTCTTCATAGTTAATGTAGATGGAGGATTTTCCAATTTTTCCAGTTTCTGTAGTAACAGTTATATCAATTCTATAACGTCCTTCACCTTCATTAAAGTAAATACTTTCTGTTTCAGACCAGCCTCTATCGTGGTCGTAAACCGAGCCAAGATTACCATTTGCTAAAGCAATATCAAAATCTACTTTTTTTATTTTCTCCGCACAAGAAACTGTGAGCGGTATAGACGACTTTGATATAGTTGAATTATTTGAAGGATTAATAACACTAATATCAATATGTTCATAAGTATTGTTATTGTCGTTGTTATTGTCATTGTTGTCATCGTTATTGTTATTATTGTTGCTGCCTCCGTAAGTATATTCAATTTCATATTCATTATCAAATCTAAATTTATAGTTACCTGGTTCTAATACATCATTTGTATATACAGTAATTTTCTTATTTTTTGTATCTATAGGGTCGCTTGAAATGCTTATTTGAGACCCCCATGTAGTCATTGTTACATTTATTTTTTTGCTAAAATTAAAATCTAAATGCTTTCTCTGAGGTCTAAGTTCAAAAGCTACTCTCCCATTATTTGTTCCCTTAACAATAACAGGTTCTGTTATTTCTCCGCCAGCATCTTCTTCTAAGTATATTAAGTAGTGTGGACCAGCTCTGTTGGTTAAATTTATTGATTTTGCTGTTTTTATTTTATCAAGAAGTCTCATTTGAAATTTTGTTATATCAAAGGTACAACTTGACAAATGTATTTTAAACAGTGCTGATATATTTTTATGCGATTGAGTGTTTTGATAATGAAATTCATATCCATCTTGTTTATATTCATTTTGCATTTCTTGCAAAAGCTTATCTAATTCTGGAGCGTTTAAGCGTCCTGATTTTATATATATATCCACATCAAAACCAGATTTTGTTTCAATAGCAAGTGCTTTATAAAAAGTAGGGAAAAATTGATCATATTTAATATCTGTACCAACTGTAATATTTTCTCCACTTACTTGTGGATTTATATCAGTATCTACTAAGTTATGAATAAGACTTAAGTAACTGGTTTTACTTAAATTTTTTGCTTTATGTTTTTTTAAAGAATGAATAGATTTTGTTGCAATAGCCTCATTACCTGCAACATCAACCCATTTAAAAGTGAAATTTGCATCAAGAATATTCCAATATCCGTCTGAATCGTATTTTAAATCTAATTGTGTTAAAGTAATAACAACATAATAATCAGCTTCTGAAAAAAAACCTACTTGATGAAATTCATCTGATTTACTTCCAGTCCCATCAAAAATATAGTGGTAGTAATCTTCATCACTTCTGGTAATTGTGGGAAATGCTTTTACATTAGCACCAAATTTTGAACTAAAAATATTAGTAGCTAGCCCCTGCTGAGGATCCACAAATGATTTTCTAAGTTGTTCTATAGCTGCATCTTTCATTTCTGCTTTTTCATTAGGACTTATACTACCTGTTATATTGATAATATCTTTATTTATATTATCATTAAAAAAAACAGAAATATTAAAATTAGAGAAAAAATTGTTATAATATTTTCTTTTTTCCTCCATTTTAGTTTCACAAATTTTTACATTATTTTTAGGATTTATTTTAACAGTATTTCCAAGTAAAATTTCTTTTCCTGTTGTTAGTTTATCTTTCCAACTTTGATTTTCTTCTAAAGCAATGCCTAAAATATTTTTGTAAAATTCGGGGTCTTCTAAATCTACTTTTCCTTCTTTAAAATTAGGTTTTCCTATCAGAACGGCTTTGTTATCATTAATAGAAATCATTTTGGCAGTTAAATTACTCATGTTACCCACCTGCACTAATACATCGTAAACAGAAGCTTGATTTATTGCTTCCTGCGTTATTGAGCCTGCATAATAAAACGGTCTTGCCTTTCCTTCGCTTACTTTTTCACAATCATTTTTTTGTGAAAAACTTTGATTTACAAATAAAAGCATTAAAATTGAAAAAATAATAGTTATTTTTTTCATAATAAAAGTGTTAAATAGTTAATAATTAATTTATTTGAATATTTATTGAAATTTGAAAATTATTGTTTTGCTTTTGATTGATTCACTTATAGCATCAACTTGTTTATTTAAGGTGCTACAATTTTCAATATTTATTTTTATTACTTCATAGTTATTTATCTTTTTCTTTTCCGAAATATCAAATATATTTTTAATTTTTTGTTCGGATATTATTATTTTTATAAACGCCTCATCGTAACCTTCCTTTGTTTTTTTAAAATTTATATTATATTGTTCACACATGGTTTGTTCTCCAGCTTCTAATTGCTTATGCTCACTTTCTTCAAAAGGATATATAAGAAATAAATTATTATTACTATCTTCATTGTTAGGACTATACAAAAATATATAAATATAAGATGCTCTTTCTAAATTTACTTTAAAAAAATAATTTCCAGGTTCAGTATCATAAACATCATAAGAATTATTGTTGCTATTTGTTTTTGTAATTATTGAAGCATTATCTCCACTTTTAAAATAAAAATCTAATAAATCTATTTTTTTTTTGTTATCTTCTTTTTTAATAAATTGGTGAAAAACGAAATTATTTCCTAAGTCTGAAAAATCTTCGTTATATACTATATCATTATTTTTATCTAAGATTTCAATTCTTAAATTTTTGAATTTAAGATTAAAATTAATTAAATAATCTGAAGAGACTGATTCGTTTTTAATTATATTGCAATGGTCTATTAAAATAGAACTATTTTTGTTTGTAGAATATGTTTTGTTATGTAAACTTTTATGATATTCAAAATTTAATATAGTTTGCAAAGCCGCACATCTTAGTTGTAGTTTGTGGGGCATATATAATTTATTTTTTTCTATGTCTGTTTTTATTTTATTTAAAGAAGTTAACAAAGTATCTTGTTTGTTGAAAAAAATATTTTCTATATGAAAAATTTTTTCTAAAATTAATTTATAATCTTCAAAATAATTATTTGCTATTTTAGAATAATTTTTTTCTTTTGCATAAATTCTTTTTTTCAGTTTAATTAGTTTAACATCATAAACAATAGTGTTTATATAGCAATTGAAAAAATTATCTTTGCTAATAGCGGCAAAAGAGCGATTTGTTATTTTATTTTTTTTATTATTTTGATAACAATAATACTCAATTTCTTCGTGTAAAAATGTTTTTTCAATATCTTTTTTGAGAATTATTTTATAGTCATTAAAAATAACTTCAATTAATTTTTCTTTAGATTTTTTTCCATCTAAGCGTTTTTTTTGTATTTGCATTTTTGTAACAAATTGATTGGCAGACAACTCATCGTATTTATCATATAGTGGCATCGTGTCTTGTCCCTCTATTTTACATTCTATTTTTTCAAATTTTTGACTTTTCACATTTAGAAACATAAGTGTAAATAAAGTAATTAGTAAAAAATGTGTTAAGTATTTCATAAGCAATGATACAATTATTCAATGGTTCAATGATACAATTATGTGAGTACAAACCAACAGATTAAAAAAATACAATTGTGTAAAAACTTTTGTATGGGTACTTAGTTGTATATTTATTAGAAAACAAAAGTAATAAAAATTCTTAAAATTAATAAAATTTTTATTTTAATTTCCAATTTTCCCAAACATTTTTTATTTCTGGGCTTGTGTTTACTTCGGGTGTTTGTTTTTTGGTTATTTTGCAGTTTAATCTTTCGGTACCCACTTTTTTAAACAATTTTTTTTCTAATTCCTTATAAGTTATATTGCCTTCTGATTCTTGTAGTATTTTTAACAAACAGTATGTAAATAATCCGTGCTTTTTTTCCTTATGAGGAAATGCTTGTTGTTCTTTGCTTGCGGCCGAAAATACTACAAGATTTCCTTTTAAATTATTAGATTTAGCTTCACGACCACCAATCACTCGGCTACCTTTTTCTATATTTTGTTCTCGTCCCAAACCACTGAAACAGGCATCAAGAAAAACTGTAACTCGTGCTGTGGGGTGTGTTGTTAAATCGGTATATAATTCAGAAGTGGATACGGCAAATTTACTTAAAACATTGTTTTCTAAATCGATAGGTAATAGATAAGCTATTTTTGTCTTCTCATCGTTTGAACCATGACCAGAATAATAAAAAATAAATTCGGCATCAGGCTCAAGTTCTTGTCTATCTTTAAAATTTTTTATTTCGCCAGCCATATTAGTGGCAGTGGCATCTGTTAATAAAGTGATGTTTTTTTGGGGAACGCCAAGTGTTTTTATTAAATATTCTTTAAAAATAGTAGCATCATTTTTTGCATAAGGAACTCTGGATATTGTGCCAAGATAATTCTCGTTGCCTATTACGAGGGCATAAGTGTTTGGATTTTTTGCTCCTGTTGTGGGAATATCAGTATCAATATCAGAAATTATGGATTGACGCTCTATGTTTATTGTTTTACTTGCAAACTTGCCATTTATATCAGTAGCCTTTATAGTAAAACTATTTTTGCCCTCTACAAGCGAAACAGTATGCGAAAAATTTGAATTTACCGAAATAGGAACTCCATTTATACTTAAACTTTGCAAAGAATTTTTACTTATTATACTACCACGAATTTCATGACTCTGCATTTGTGTTGTAATGTTTTCGGTTGCAGGTTGGCTTATACTAATTAGTGGTTTGGTATTGTCTATTACAACTCCGCCTTCCAAAACATTAAAATTAAATGTTTTGCTTTGCCCAAACTTGCCGTGTTTTTCTGTTAATTCTACTGTTATTGGCAAAGTTTTGGAAGTATAGTTTGCAGTAACCAAAAAACTAAAAATTAGATTTTGTTCACTATTTGTAGAAATACTACCAACAGGATATTCTAATTTGTCGCTTGCGTAAACATTGGCAGGTAAAGTAAATTTTATTTTTACATCTTCGGCTATACCAAGACCAGTATTTTTTATGTTAAAATTAATATTTGCCAAACTTTGTTTTGCTATTTCGGTAGTAAAAGTGCTTGAAGCAAGTTGGGGTTTTGCCATTGCTTCTGTTGTGATATTAAAAGTTACTGGAGCAGGCTGAAAACCATTTGCTTCGGTAAAACTTATTTTTAAACCTATATTTTTGCTTGGCAAATCTATGCTTGTGCTGATAGGAATATTTATAGTTTGCTCAGTATTTGGCTCAATATTTACGGAACTTGGCAAACTATACGAAAGCCCTGATATATTTGGATTTACACTTACGACACAAGTTAAATTATTTGCTGTGCCTTTGCCAAAGTTTTTTATTGTTATGCTCAATTTGCCAGTTTCATTAGCTTCGAGAATACCGTTGTTGCTATCATCTGTAAAAGTAGAGTTTTGTATGCTTAAAATTGCTGGGTGCAAAATTTCTGACAATTCATAAACTAAAAGACCTTCAAGACCACCAAAGACAAAATATTTATTATCAGAAAAAAAATTTACTTGCCCCCAGTGATTAAAGTCTGCAAGTGTTTTTATTAAAGTAAAACTACCATCAGAAACTGAATAAATATACAATATGTAATTTGCATTTAATCCAGTTGTCATTGTCAAATATTTGCCATCTGAAGAAAAGCTGATAGAATTAACACGGTCGGCTTCTATTGTTTTTACAAGAGTAAATTTTTCATTGGAAACGGAATATATATATGCTCCTTTCCAATTACCCTCTACGAAGTATTTTCCGTTATTGGAAAAACTAATAGTTGGCATAAAAGAATTCTGATTAATAGTAAGTGTCTCTAAAAGTATAAAATTTCCATTGGAAACTGAATAAATATTTACTTTGTCGTCTTCAGATATGGTAGCCAAATATTTGCCATCTGGCGAAAATGTAATAGTTGTAACTCTATCACTATAATCTGTAAGAGTTTTTATAAGAGTAAAATTATCATTTGATATTGAATAAATTTTCACTGTTTCATCGGTAGAACCAGTAGCTAAGTATTTGCCGTTGGGTGAAAAATCAACAGACAAAACAAAACTATTGTGGTCGTTAAAAGTTTCTAAAAAAGTAAAATTTCCATTAGAAACAGAATATATTTTTACATATTTCCAATGGCTTGCGGCAAGATATTTTCCATCATCAGAAAAACTAACAGAATGAACCGCATAATTAGGCTCTGTAAGAGTTTTTATAAGCGAAAAATTGCCATCGTTAGCAACTGAATATATATTTATTTTATTATTAATGCAGCCTGTCGCAAGATATTTGCCATCAGTAGAAAAGCTAAGAGAACTTATTGATGAGGTATTATAGTCTGTAAGAGTTTTTATAAGAGTAAAATTATTGTTACTAATAGAATATATATTTATTTTATCGTCATCCCAACTTGCAGTGGCAAAAAATTTACCGTCTTTAGTGAAATTTACTGAAGTAGCATATTCTTCATGGTCATTAAGAATTTTAAAAAGCGAAAAACTGCCGTCATAACTTGAATAAATATTAATTCCAGAATCTGAATTAATTATAAAATATTTGCCATCAGCAGAAAATTCTATAATATCAAAATCATCTAAATTATTAAGAGTTTTATAAAGTGTAAAATTACCATTGGAAACTGAATAAATGTTTACTGTGCTATCAGAAGAGCCAGCGGTAGCAAGGTATTTGCCATCAGCAGAAAAATTGACTGATATAACAATACTATTATGGTCTTTAAGAGTTTTAAAAAGCGAAAAATTGCCAGCAGAAATTGAATATATATTTACTGTTTTACCTTCAGAGCTTGTAGCAAGATATTTGCCATCAGCAGAAAAACTGACAGATTCAATATCATCGTTATGGTCTGTAAGCGTTTTTAAAAGCGAAAAATTGCCAGCAGAAACTGAATATATGTTTACTGTTTCGTCCCAAGAGCCAGTAGCAAAATATTCTCCACCTGATGAAAATTCAATTGAGCAGATAGTTCCAGTGTGGTCTGTTAGTTTTTTTAAAAGAGTAGAATTACTTCCAGCAACAGAGTATATATAAACTATTTCGGAATTTACAGAAGCAAAATATTTTCCATCTGGCGAAAAACAGATATTGTCAATTTCTGCTGTATGGTCGTCTTTAATAGTATTAATAAGTTTAGGGTCTCCATTGTTAAATTCATAAATTCTTATACCCTGATAACCAGCGGTAATCATAAGTTTACCATCTGGCGAAAATTCTACTACACTGCTTGCTGATCTGTAATCTGCTACTACTTTTGTGTTTAACGTTTGTGCTTTTGTGGTTGCAAGTGTGGTAATTAATAGCACAATGGTAAAAATTTGTTTTAAGTTTTTCATTTTAGTCATTTATTAAAAAAAATTATTTTAATTTCCAATTTTCCCATTCGTCTTTAATCTCTGGGCTTGGGGTTGTTGTTGGGTGTTGGGAGTTTTCTAAATCTATTACATCTTTTTTTAGAGTTTCTGCTAACTTTTTGTAAGTAATATCTCCTTTTGTGTTTTGTAATATTCTTAACAAACAATATGTAAATACTCCATGTTTTTGTTCGTCTAATGGTTTGGCTGTTTCTGTTGGGCTTGTTGCAGCAAACACAACAGAATTTCCTTTTATAGGAGTTGTTTGCACATATCGTCCAACAAGCACTCTTTCTCCTTTTTTTGGTACTGCTCCACTAAAACAAGCATCTATAAAAAATGTTACTCTTGTTGCTTTATTTCCTGTAAGCTCACTGTATATATTACTGAGTGGTATTGCGTTGTCTTTAAGAGACAAGTCTTCAATATCTGTAGGAATTAAATATGCTATTGAATTACTATCAACTGCTCCATGTCCTGCGTAGTAAAAGATAAATTTTGCATTAGGCTTGGTTTTTTGTAAATCTTTAAAGTCTCTTATTTTACTTGTTATATTATTTTTTGTAGCATTTGTTTTTATTATAATCTGACCAGTAGGTATTAAAAGTGTTTTTTCTAAATATTGTTGAAAAATTTCAGCATCATTTTTTGCATAAGGAACATCGTTCACTTCACCATCATAATTTTCGTTTCCGATAATGAGTGCATAAACATTACGATTTGTTTTTGTGCCTCTGGGAATATTATTATCTACATTTTGGTTAATTAGGTTCATTTCTAATTCAAGATGGTGTTTTTTTTCTTTAATTTTTATTTCAAAAGGCAAGTATTCATTTCTGTATTCATAGCCTACATTAAAAGCAAAATTTATTTTTATACTTTCTCCAGCTTTTATATCTATTTTACCTTTTAGAGGAAATCCAAACGTTTCAATTAGTGGGTCATTTATTAAAATTTCGTATTCTACATTTTCAGCATTTCCTTTTCCTGTATTTTTTATTACAATTGTAGCTTGAATATCTTCACCGTTTTCTATCGAATCATTTTTAATTACAGCTTTAGTTTCTTTTATTGTAGTTTTTACATATTCAAGTATTGGTATTGCTTTTTTACGAGTAGTAATTTCTAACGTTTTTGGTTTTGGTTGGAATCCATTTGTTTCAAAAAAAGAAAAATTCAATTTTGCTGTACCGTCTTTAATATTCTTTTTTGCTATTATATCAAAATATACTGATTTTGTTTCACCAGATTCTAATTTGCTAATAATTTTGTTTGCATTAGGAATTTCTATATCAGTATTATTATCACAACTAATTTCAGTATCAATACTATAAGCTGTTTCTGTTCCTTTGTTAGTAATACTAATCTCAATTTTAACCTCTTCTTCTGCATTTATTGTATTATTTTTATTTCCAGATACTATTTCTGCGTCAAGTACAGGCGAATCTATACATGGGTCTAACGGAGTAAATTTTAATTCAACGTTAAAAGTTCCTCCAAATTTTCCTTGTTCTTCAATAAGTTTTATTTTTATTGGTAGCAATGTATCTTTAAAACCACAACCTACGGTAAAATAAAATTCAACTTTAGCAGTTTCATTCGCTTTAATATTTCTAAGTTTGCCTTTCAACGGATTAATATCAGTAAAATTTGCAGTAATATTGTTATCGTTTAGTGATATTTCGTATTCAATATTTTTTGCAATTCCTTTTCCTGTATTTTTTATTGTAATTGTTGTGAGAATCTGTTCTTTGTTTTCTATAATTTTGTTTGTATTGTCCGAAATCTGTTCTTCAAATTTTGTTTCAACAAGTACTAATTCTGGTTTTCCTGCTTCCTGTGTGTTAATATCTATATAGCCATTTGCTGGTGCATTAGTACCACTAAAAATTATTTCAATTTTTATGCTATTTCCATCAAGTTTATCATTTGCTTTAATTTCAAAAACAATTTGTTGAGGTGTACCTGATTCAATATTTTTTCTTTTTTTTTCTTTTTTTACGATAGTAATATTGGTATTGTTGCAGTTAATTGTTGCAGTAAGTTCTTTGGCAGTAACTGGTCCTGTGTTTTTTATGTTTACTCTTATTTCTGCTGTTTCGTTTATACTAAGTATTTGGTTTCCCGATTTATCTACAAATTTTATATTAGAAGATAATTTAGGAGCAGTGTTTAAATTTTCTGTATCAATTAAAATTTGATTACCATTTTTCCCATTTTTTATATAAGTATATGTTGTAAGAGTGTTTGTATCTGAGCTCAAATTTTTTATTGAACCATCAGCACTTGCAGATATTATTTCGTTTTTTTTATTAAATACCACGGAGTAAATGTTTCCAGTATGTTTTTTATAAGTTGCTTTACATATTCCTGTTTCAACATCCCATGTTTTTATTGTTTGGTCTAAACTGGCAGAAACAATATGTTTATCATCATCACTAAATGCCACACTTTGAATTCCGCTGGTGTGTCCTTCAAATGTTTTTATTAATTTCCCATTTTTTACGTCCCAAAGTTTTATGGTTTTATCGGAACTACCTGATGCAATATACTTGCCTTTATTACTAAATACCACACATTCTACACTACTAATATGTCCACCGTTTGTATTATCAAATTTGTGTAAAACTTTTCCATCCTTGATTTTCCAAACTTTAATTGTAGCATCTTCACTGCCAGAAACTATTAAATCACCTTTTGGATTAAAAGCTACACTCTTTACCGCTTTCTCATGTCCTCTAAATACCTTAGATTCAGTAATTTTACCAGCATTATTTGTGGTACCATTAATTTTCCACAGTTTTATTGTTTTATCTGCACTTCCCGAAATAATATAATTATCATCTGCACTAATATCAACAGAATATACTTTATCTTGATGTCTAAGAAAATATTTTTCTATAACAATAGAAGTATCATTAACACTCCAAAGTTTAACATAACTGTCTATATCATCATCGCCTGATACTAAATATTTTCCATCTGAACTAAAAACAATGTCATAATATATAACGGCAAGATTACTGTCACTTTCAATTTTTTTATTTTTTGTTTTATCAAATATTGTAATAGTATTTATTCCAGCTGAAGCAATAATATCTTCATTTACAGGATTTATTGCTATACATTTTATTTCTTCTGTATTGCTTTCAAAGTTTGTTCCCAAAGTAGCTGTTTCTACATCCCATATTTTTAATGTTTTAAAACCTCCTGTCGCAATTTTTTTTCCATCCTCGCTAAATGCGACACATTCAACCTCCATGTTTTCTTTGAAAACAGATTTTGGTTTCCAATCATTTGGTTTCTTAGATGCGACATCCCATAGTATTGTAGTGGTATCGCTACCTATTCTATTGTCAACTCCTGCAGCTACAATGTACTCTCCATTTGCACTGTAAGCAAGGCTGTTTATAGTTCCATTTTGACCTTTTGTTTTTCCATTTGTTTCTAAAGTTGTAATTTCTTTGTGGGTTTTTGTATTGTAAATTGTTATTTTTTTATCTTTTCCGGCTGCAGCAATAAATTGACTATTAGGACTAAATACTACGGTCTGCGTATTTCTTAGCATAATATCTTTTCCTCTTACTTCTTTTTTTTCAATATCCCAAATAATTATTTTAGCTTTATCTGCCGAGACAATATATTTTCCGTCTGCACTAAATGCAATGCTATTTACTTCGTTTCGGAAAGAACAAATTACAGTATCTTTTTTGTTTTTCAAATCCCACAAAATAACCTGCGTATCCCAACTTCCCGAAGCTACAAAATTACCATCTGGACTAAAAGCAATACATGTAACTCCTCCAAAGTGTCCTTCTAATGTTTTTTTTGGCGTTTCACTATTGATATCCCAAATAAATATTTTTTCATCGCCTCCACCTGAGACAAAAGTTTTACCATCAGAACTAATTGCGACACAAGTAACTTGGTCTGTATGTCCTCTAAAAGTTCTTATTTCAGCATCTCCATTAGCATTCCACAATTTCAAACTATAGTCCCAACTGCTTGTAATTATTTTACCATCAGGACAAAACACTACTCCAGAAATATTATCATTGTGTCCAATAGTATTTTGTGCTTTTAAATTTACACTTAAAACTAATATTATAATTAATATAATTGTATTTTTGCTATTCATTTTGTTAATTTTTTAGAAATTTAAGATTGTATTTTTTATCATTCAAAACAATTTTGACAAAGTAAAGTCCTGCGTTCAAATTTTCCGTATTAATTTCTATTAAATGGTCGTTGTCTTGTTTTTTTTCTAATATTGAATAAACCGTTTTTCCTATCATATCGTTTACAGTAATGTGTAAATTTCCAAGTAATTCATTGTTCATTTCAATAAAAACATAATTTGAAGTTGGATTTGGGTATAAAGTAATAAATTCTTCCGTTTCATTGTCTTGCAAAAAATACTTACTATCATTAAAATATGAAAGAGTTGTACAATGTTTTTGTTCATTGTTTTGGTCCAAAATAGTATTTCCAAACGAAGTTTCTGACCAGTAATTATTTTCGTGTTCGTATTTATGAGGAATATCCCAAAAATGCCAATTAGCAATAGTATCAGTTAAGGTTATGTCGTTGTATCCCCATTGCCATTCAGTAACTTCAAAATCTAAACATACAAGAATATTTGTTTCTGGATCATCTGCTTTAAATATTATTTCGGCTTTATCAGGAGCCTTTTCTTGCAATATTTCAACTTCAATACTTGCTGTGTCCAAACAACCTGTTTCTTCAATTATTTCCACAACAAAAAGATGTACTTTTTCATTCTGCTCTACTGTTTGCCAATGCACAATAGTTTCATTATCTTTATTTTGATAATTATTTATTTCACATTCACTGTCTTTAAACCAGTAATATGAATTATTTGCATTAAGCAAAGTGGTATAAATTTCGTCATAAGAATTTGAACAAACTATACTATTACCACTAATATGGGGTGTGGGTAGCGGATTAACAATTGTGTTTTCAATCACAGTATCGGTACAAAAATAATTTGTAAAAACTATCATTTGAACATCGTAAGTTCCAGGAGTATTGTATTTATAATAAGTAGTATCCGAAGTAATATTTTCAACAGAATTACCATCTCCGAATTCCCAATTTATATAGTTTATTTGTGCTCCTGTTGATGCTCCTGCTATTTCTGAATTATCTACAAATTGTGTTTCGGATTTAAAACAAGATATTTCAACAAAAAAATCGGCTATTGGCTTTGGATAGATTGTAGTTGTTTGTATTATAGTATCGGAACAATTATTATCTGAAAAAGTTATTAATTGAACATTAAAATTTGTATTTCCTGTTATTTGATAAAAATGATAGATGTCAACATTTTCTGTAATAATCTCATCTCCGTCATCAAAAGTCCATTGTCGGCTATCTAATGTTCCCGAAGTAATTGTTGAAGCGTCTGTAAAAATAGTTCCATTACAAATTTGAGAATCTGTTCCAATATTTACTATTGGTTTTGGGTAAACTGTAACACTATGATTTACTGTATCCGAACAACCATTACTGGCATAAGCAATTAGTTCAACATCAAAAGAGCTGTTTTCTATAATATCATATAAATGATATATTTCGGAAGCAGTGCTTTGTGTGCCATCGTCAAAATCCCATTCCACATTTAATATAGTAACCTCACCAACTTCTGATTCATCTAAAAAAAGAATGCCATTACATTCTGTTGCATCTATATTAAAAATTGCTGTAGGTTTTGGTTTCACTGTTAGAGTGTTCGTTATGGTATCAGTACAACTATTTTCAGAAAAAGTTATCAATTCAATATCAAAATCTGTTGTTATGTTGTTATTAAAAATATGATAAACTTCGGTGTTTGAAACTGTTATAGGAGCATCAGTTGCAAAAATCCACTTAAAACTATAATTTGAACCCGATGAAATAGTAGAAGCATCTGTAAAAACAATACCATCGCAAACAGTACTTCCATCTGTTGGAGTAAAATTTGCTATCGGTTTTGGGAAAACTGTTACATTGCGATTTACTGTGTCCGAACAATCATTACTGGCATAAGCAATTAGTTCTATATCAAAAGGGCTGTCTTCTGGAGTATTATACAAGTGATATATTTCGGAAGCAGTGCTTTGTGTGCCATCGTCAAAATCCCATTCCACATTTAATATAGTAACCTCACCAACTTCTGATTCATCTAAAAAAAGAATGCCATTACATTCTGTTGCATCTATATTAAAAATTGCTGTAGGTTTTGGTTTCACTGTTAGAGTGTTCGTTATGGTATCAGTACAACTATTTTCAGAAAAAGTTATCAATTCAATATCAAAATCTGTTGTTATGTTGTTATTAAAAATATGATAAACTTCGGTGTTTGAAACTGTTATAGGAGCATCAGTTGCAAAAATCCACTTAAAACTATAATTTGAACCCGATGAAATAGTAGAAGCATCTGTAAAAACAATGCCATCACAAAACGTACTTCCATCTATTGGAGTAAAATTTGCTGTAGGTTTTGGAAAAACTGTAACAATATGATTTACAGTATCCGAACATCCATTACTTGCCCAAGTAATTAATTCTACATCAAAAGGGCTGTTTTCTGGAGTAGCATATAAATGATATATTTCGGAAGCAGTGCTTTGTGTGCCATCGCCAAAATCCCATTCCACATTTAATATAGTAACCTCACCAACTTCTGATTCATCTGAAAAAAGAATGCCATTACATTCTGTTGCATCTATATTAAAAATTGCTGTAGGTTTTGGTTTTACTGTAATGGTATTAGTAATAGTATCAGTACAGTTATTATTAGAAAAAGTTACTAATTCAACATTAAAATTGGTTGTTGTGCTTGTATTAAAAATATGATAAATTTCAGTGTTTGAAACTGTTATAGGAGCATCATTTCCAAAAGTCCATTCAAAACTATCATTAGTACCCGAAGAAATAGTAGAAACATCAGTAAAAACAATACCATCACAAACAGTGCTACCATCTGCTGGTGTAAAATTTGCTATTGGTTTTGGGTTAACTGTAATGCTATGATTTATAGTGTCCGAACAATTGTTTTCAGAAAAAGTTATTAATTCAACATTAAAATCTGTTGTTGTAGTGGTATTAAAAATATGATAAACTTCGGTATTAGAAACAGTTATAGGGGGATTTATTCCAAAAGTCCACTTAAAATTATTATTAGAGTAAGTAGAAACATCTGTAAAAACAATTCCATCACAAACAGTGCTACCATCTGCTGGTGTAAAATTTGCAATTGGTTTTGGGTAAACTGTAACACTATGATTTACTGTATCCGAACAACCATTACTGGCATAAGCAATTAGTTCAACATCAAAAGGGCTGTTTTCTGGAGTAGCATATAAATGATATATTTCGGAAGCTGTGCTTTGTGTGCCATCGCCAAAATCCCATTCTACATTAGATATTGTACTTTCTGTAACTTCTGATTCATCTGAAAAAAGAATGCCATTACATTCTGTTGCATCAATATTATAAATTGCTGTAGGTTTTGGTTTCACTGTTAGAGTGTTCGTTATGGTATCAGTACAACTATTTTCAGAAAAAGTTATTAATTCAACATTAAAATCTGTTGTTGTAGTGGTATTAAAAATATGATAAACTTCAGTATTTGAAACTGCTATAGGAGCATCAGTTCCAAAAGTCCACTTAAAACTATTATTAATACCCGATGAAATAGTAGAAGCATCTGTAAAAACAATGCCATCACAAACAGTGCTACCATCTGATGGCGTAAAATTTGCTATCGGTTTTGGGTAAACTGTAACAATATGATTTACAGTATCCGAACAACTATTACTGGCATAAGCAATTAGTTCAACATCAAAAGGGCTGTCTTCTGGAATATCATATAAATGATATATTTCGGAAGCTGTGCTTTGTGTGCCATCGTCAAAATCCCATTCTACATTGGATATTGTACTTTCGTTAACTGTTGAATTGTCTGAAAAAAGAATACCATTACATTCGGTTGCATTTATATTAAAAATAGCAGTAGGTTTAGGTTTTACTGTAAGAGTATTTGTTACAGTATCAGAGCAATTGTTTTCAGAAAAAGTTATTAATTCAACATTAAAATCTGTTGTTGTAGTGGTATTAA
>JAOZTW010000487.1 GCA_029938985.1 Bacteroidales bacterium
ATTCTAATATTTCAAAAAAGCCTTGAACTTGACACTCGTGAAAAACGCCGATTTTTTATATCAATTTTTATGCAATATATGTTGTAAATACAAGGCATGCCTTGTCTCTACGGTAAATTGTACAACAAATTATATGTTTTTTATATTGCAGAAAAGTTTTCCCGACTTTTTTAGCTAATTCATATTTCGTTTGTAGTTTTGAGCATCAACAGCTGCGATAGTTGCCATATTAACAATTTCTTTTACCGAGCAATCAATTGGTAGAACATGAATTGGTTTTTTTAAACCAGTAAGTATTGGTCCAATAACTTCTGAGCCTCCAAGAGTTTGCAATAATTTGTACGAAATATTACCAGAACTGAGATTTGGGAATATTAGTGTATTAACTTCTTTGTCTTGAAGTTTGCTAAATGGGAAAAGTTTATTTCTCAATTTTTTATTCAAAGCAAAATTAACTTGAATCTCTCCATCTACAATCATTTCTGGTTGTTCTTTATGTAATCTTTTTACTGCTTCTCGTACTTTTTTTGCACCATCAGAATTCGATATTGAACCAAAATTAGAATAAGACACCATGGCAATTACTGGCTCAACATTAAATTTACGAACTTCTTCTGCGGTTAATATTGCATTACTAACCAAATTGTCGGCAGTTGGATTAAGATTTACTGTAGTATCAGAAAAGAAATATGGACCTTTTTTTGTCATAATAATATACATTCCCGAAACTATTGATGTTTCTTTTTTTGTTCCCACAATGCGAATAGCTGGAGTAATAATTTCTCTATATTTACTCGAAACCCCTGAAATCATGGCATCTACCTCACCTGTTTCAACCATCATTGCTGCAAAATGGTTTCGTTCAAACATTCTTTCAAAAGCTTCAATTTTAGTAAGACCTTTTCTTTGGCGTTTTTTCCAATAAATTTCACCATAACGTTCTCTACGTCCACGCTCATGAGGACTACGAATATCAATAATTTCCATTCCTGAAATATCCAAACTAAATTTGTTTGCAGTTTTCATTATTATTTCCCTGTTGCCAAGCAAAACAGGTTGTGCTATATTTTCACTTAGTACTTCTTGAGCAGCTTTAAGTGTTTTAAAATTGTTAGACTCAGCAAACACAATTCTCATTCTTTCTTGTCGAGCTTTTGCTCTGATTGCTCTAATAAGATTATTTTCGTAACCCATTCGTTTTTCTAATTGCAAACAATAATTATCCCAGTCAG
Organism: Bacteroidales bacterium; assembly: GCA_029938985.1. Classification (GTDB taxonomy): domain Bacteria; phylum Bacteroidota; class Bacteroidia; order Bacteroidales; family JAOZQN01; genus JAOZQN01. The sequence goes on from JAOZTW010000487.1 coordinate 1,233, forward strand.
TAATAGGTTTACGTGCTACTCCCGAAGCAATTGCTGCTTTTGCTACAGCAGGAGCTACTTTTGTTATTAATCTGTGGTCTAATGGTTTTGGAATAATATATTTTTTTCCAAAAGTTAAGTTTATCACATTATATGCTTTGTTTACATCTTCAGGAACATTTTCTTTTGCCAAAGAAGCAAGAGCTTTAACGGCTGCAATTTTCATTTCTTCGTTTATTGCAGTTGCTTTAACATCTAAAGCTCCTCTAAAAATAAAAGGAAAACCAAGTACATTGTTCACTTGATTTGGATAATCAGAACGACCTGTTGCCATAATAATGTCGTCTCTTGATTCCATCGCATCTTCATAAGAAATTTCTGGATTTGGATTTGCCATTGCAAAAACAATGCAATTATCAGCCATTGAGCGAACCATGTCCTGGGTTAGAACATTTGCTACAGAAAGTCCAAAGAAAATATCTGCATTTTGCATTGCATCTTCTAAGGTGTGGATGTCTCGGTTGGTAGCAAATTCTTGTTTGCTCGCATTAAGGGTTTTATTGTCTTTTCGCAAAACACCTTTACTGTCAAGCATAACAACATTTTCATTTTTTAGCCCCATACTAATAAGTAACCTTGTGCAAGCCACTGCTGCAGCTCCTGCTCCGTTGATTACAATACTAACTTCTTCCATTTTTTTATTACTCAATTCCAAAGCGTTGAGTAAACCTGCGGCCGAAATTATAGCTGTACCATGTTGGTCATCGTGCATTATTGGCATGTCAAGTTCCTGTGTAAGCCTACGCTCAATTTCAAAGCATTCAGGAGCTTTAATATCTTCTAAATTAATACCACCAAAAGTAGGTGATATATTTTTTACTGTTTCTACAAATTTATCTACATCTTTTGTGTTTAACTCAATATCAAAAACATCGATATCCGAGAATATTTTAAAGAGCAAACCTTTCCCCTCCATTACTGGTTTACTTGCTTCTGCTCCAATATCGCCAAGTCCAAGAACAGCAGTTCCATTAGAAATGACCGCCACAAGGTTGCCTTTTGCAGTGTATTTATAAACATCGTCAGGTCGTTTTTCTATTTCCAAACAAGGCTCTGCCACACCTGGTGAATACGCCAACGATAAGTCTCGTTGTGTTGTATAAGCTTTTGTAGGAACTACTTCTAATTTTCCAGGTCTGTTACCTAAGTGATAATCTAATGCTTCTTTTTTTGTAATTTTAGCCATGACTAAATCTTTTTTTATTAAAATAGAATTGAAATTCATTCAGCATAAATAAAGCTCAAATATAATTAAAGTTATATCTAATAAATATAAGTTTTGTCAGTTATTGATATGTTTTTACAACATAAAAAATAACGGCAATTAGAAATTAGGAATTAAAAATTAAGAATTAAGAATTGGTTTGCTCCTTAAAATCAATTATTTATAGAAAACATTTGTAAAATGAACAAAGTTTTACAATATAATAATATAGATTCTATAGACAATTGCTATCTTATTTATTCAAAAACTGATTATTTTTTTCAAGTTTTTTTTCTTTTATTGCCCCCACTATTCTACCTACAATTAGCCCAATTGTAAAACCCACAAGAGCAGCAAACTTAACAATATAAACATTTATTAACAAGGCAATTAAAACAGTAGTTAATGTTCCTACAAGCATTCCAATTAAAGTATAGATTGATAAAAAATAACCTCGAAAATACAGTTTGTGTGTTTTTTTAAAATGCGAAGTTATTTTATCAACTCTGTTAGTATAATTTCTTCTTCCCGAAACAGTGTCTATTTCAGTTGAAATATCTTTAGTAATATCTTCAATTTCTTCTTTGTTGCTTTCACAATGTTTACAATCTCTTGAAAATTGTTGAGTTAGTTTTGCTAAGTCTTTTAATAATGCGATTTGAAAAAATTTATAATCTTTCTTATGAATTTTTTCTTCTTGTATTTTAATATTTTGGATTACATTGTAATACCAATTTTTTTTTAAATCCATTTTACTTAAATCGTTTTAAATCATTTTTAGTAAATATCCATTCTGGTGTAAATAATTCGCCGTCGAAACTACCACTATACCAGGGATTTATTTTTTTATTATTTAAATTATTTAAAATATGTATTTCTTGTGCTGGCATATAACTTTGAGTTAACATAAAAATAATTTCATTAGTTTTTTCATTTTTAGCCATATCAACCACTTGAATAGCATGCCCATAAGGTCTTCTTTTTTGAACAAAAACATCACCAATTTTCATGTCTTCAAAATCAACAGATTGCATTTCATCGTGAAGCGAACCAGTGTTGGCATAAGCAAAAATATAGTTCAAATATTTTCTAAATTTTTTGTAAGACTTATCGTTACCTACATAATTATTGTAGTACCTTGGTTTACCATCGCTCAAAAAATTAAAATGTATTTCGTTGTATCTTTTGTTTGCATACAAATACTCTGCCCTAACTCTCACTACTGCATCAGAACATTGTTGTAAATCTCTATTACCCACATCAATATCCAGAACAGCAAATTGTACTTTCTGATTATATTTTTGAGTTCCATCATAAAGTAAAACAATATTATTTTCCTGTTTTATTGGTAAGTGTCTAAGATATGATGCATAAGAACCACTATCTATTTCTAAACGTTTAAAACCGTCAGGAACAGGAATATCTGCAATTATTTTTGGTTTAACCAAAATTTGTTTTTCAACTATCTTTTCTACTGTATCAACTGTATTTTCTTCGCTATCAATTTTAATTGATAGCGAATTTTGTGAATTTGAATTAATGCAATTAGAAAAAGCAAGCACAATTATTAAAAGAAATAAATATTTGATATTATAAATTGGTGTTTTCATGTTACAGGAACGTATTGTTAGTAAAAAATTAATAAATTCAGTTTCTGCAATATTAAATAAATAAATTTATACTATCTAATTTTTAGGTTAAATTTTTTTTTTTTTGATAAAGAAAAACATAAATTTGACTTCTCAGTGAAAAAGAAAAAATAACGATGCCCAATCTATTTGTTTATTTTGCCCTTTTTAAAATTTAAAAAACATCATTAAATAGCTCGCTATTTGCTGATTTGTTAAAATAATTGAAGAACAAAAAAAACAGCGTATTCCTGGAGTTAGGCATATTAAAACAAACTATTAACCAATTTAAGCGATGTTATTTTTAACAATTCAATAAATACTGAAAAGTCAGGAAAACTTTTTACCAGAACATTAAAGCATTGATTAATTGCT
>JAOZTW010000488.1 GCA_029938985.1 Bacteroidales bacterium
TTTAATATTTATTGTTAAATAGTTCTCCTCTTTAACTTCTCCCATGCCTGTGGCAATGAGTATTTTATTCTCTTCTTTATAGTAAAAAGCAGGTATTGCATCAATATTTCCTGCTACATCACCTGCAACAAAATAATAATTTAATAATTTATAGTTCTCAATAATAGGAATAACACTTGTCCAAAAATTAGATTTTTGAATACGTTTATAACGTGAAGCCTTGTTTGCTTTAATATTTTTATATTTTATATTTTGATTCCATAAAAGCTCGGAAAAAAAAATAAAAACATTTTTAATATTTGGATTATCATAAAGGATATTTTTGATAAAATCAAGTTGAGCTTTAGTTATTTTCGTTTGTTCTATTTGTGTGTCCAAAATAATAAATAATTCAGTATTTACTTTAAAGCTATAATATGTGTTTCCAAAATTTTCAGTAAAAATATTTTGTGCTAAAGGAGAAATATCATTATTTCCCATTACGAGAAAGTAGGGTTTGTTTATGTTATCTAATTCTTTTATAACATTATACCAATTATTATTATTATTATCTCTAATAAAATCGCCAGCAAGAATAACAAAATCATATTCATTTTTATTTTCTTTAAGTTTTTTCAAAAACTTTGGATACAAACCAGTGTTAGTACCTTGATGTGAGCCATAAGCATGACCACCAACAATAAAGGAATAATTTGTTTTATCCAATACAATTGAATCTAAATTTTGAGCAAAAACATTATTATTATTTATAATAAAAAACACAATTAGTAATTTAACAATCACTTTTTTGTAACTCAAAAAATTACTTGCTACTTTTTCCATATTCGTTACCATATAATATTGTTTTTACATTTTCTTTTGAAGTTGGTATTATTTTATTATCAAGATACATAACAGAATTAGTTTCTATTAAAAATGGTAATTCGGTGTTGTTTATAGTAAGATTTTTTGCAATAATAGTAGCAAAGTCAAATTCTGGTTTTTTCTGAAAAGCAGTAAAACCTATCTTACAATCCAAAATTGTAATACCATCAATTTTTATTTCCGATTTATCCTTACTTGCAACAGCAATTTCTGTTTTGGTACATTTAAGATTATTAATTTTCATTAAACTATTTTCACCAGCACTAACTCCTTTGTCGCCAGCGTTTTCAATAGATACATTAGTTATTTTTATAATACTACCAGATACATCAATACCATCGTTTCCTATGTTAATAAAATCGGTGTTAGAAACTGTTCCGTTACAAAAATCAGCATCAAGAGCATCTGATTGTGTGTTAATAAAAAAACAATTATTCATATTATAATCGCTTCTGAATAAATTAATTGCATCTTCCGAATAATTATTTGAAAATCTACAAAACGAAAAATTTGCTGGCGACTCGTAAAATGTAACTGCACTTGGCAGGCTCCAGTTATTTATTTTTGGAGAATGTAAATTCTCAAAAAACACATAATTCAATACCGAAATACTTTTTGCATTCATTACTACAAAACCTAAAGAGCTTGTGTCCGAAGAGTTTATATTAATAGGATTTTCTTCAGTTCCTTTAAAATTAATTGGTGAATATGTTAACAATATCGAACTATTAGTGAGATTTAATGTAGTTCCTGCAAATGCAAAAACCTTGTAGCCCTGTGGAATAATAACATTTTCATTTATATCAATATTGTCTGTTTTAAATAAAATAATTTTATTTATTTCGTCTATTTCAAGAAAGTCAAATTTCTTATAGTTTGCATCTTGTCTTATAAAATCGGTTTCTATAAAATTATCAACCTTATATTGCCAATTAAAAATCGTCTCTTCTTTTATACTATCAATACCCAGTATTTTGTAACTTAATAATAAATCAGACATATTAATATTATCAACCAAATTATTGTTTTTTGTAAAATCAAAATCATGATATTTTGTTATTTCATAAATAATAGGTTGTAATAAATTATTATTAATTGGTTTGTAAATTACTTTATCTTCATATTTTATTCCCAGTATTTCAATAGGTAAATGATAAATGTTAGCTATTTGCAATTTCAATGTATCTTTGTTTTTACTTACAGCTTTTTTATAAGCATGAATTGACTTATTAGGAAACAGAAAATTATTAATATATTTTTGATTATCATATAAATCATATATTCGTTCAAATTTATTATCATTATTATACCAAGGATAACTTTTGTGTAAAATTGAACGTTTTGTTGTTAATTCTTCATTAATATGTTCAAAAAATTTATCTAAATAATCTTTTTTAGATATTTTTTGTAACTCATTTAAATATAATTTATAAAAATCTTTATTATAAAATAGAGCATTAATCCAATTGAATTTATAGTATGTAGAAGCCGAATTATTTATTATTCTATTTGCCCCAATAATTCGCTTCCCTTTATTTAGCAAAAACCAACCATTATCGTATCCTATTGGCTCTAATAATGAGGTTATTGGATTATAATAAAATTTTAGATTATACAATGAAATTGCATGATAATTTCCTGTTAAGTCAATAATTGCAAAAAATTTTGCCATTTTTTCTAAATCAAAAACTTTTTCTATAGGTAATTCTTGTTCACGAAACAGCTCTAAAAGCGTTCTTGCCGATTTATACTGCTGCATTGACAAACTATCGGTCTCTACTTTTGAATACGAATTTATATCGGCAGCATAAAAATAGTTATATAATTCAGTTTGTTCGTCCCATTTTAAATCAGTATTAAAATTTACAATTACACCCTCTCGCAACGAATTTCTTTCTACAAGAATTTTATCCATATTTTCTTCAATTGCATAAATACCATAACTTGTTCCATTTAATTTAAGCTCAATAAAATCGTATTTTAAACCAATAATATCTTCATAAACAAACATTTTATGAAGCACCCATTCATTTAAATACGACCTTGCTCGGGGTTGTTGTAAGCTAAAATATTTCAGTCCAAGAATTCGTCCTTCGCCAGCCATTTTAACTTTAAACGACCACTTATATTCATGCCCCCAATGATCTAATTGACCTCCTTTAAGCTTTATTTTTATATCATATTCCTTTCCTTTATATTTAATTTTTGCTTTTACATAACCTTTATTCTCTGGATGTGTTCTATATTTGTTTCCATATTTTATAGCTAATTCTCTTTGAAATGCTAATTCTTGGTAGTTCTTATGTTTTATCTGAATATCAACAATTTCTGATTTTGTATTTAATGATAAAAAATAATTCTTAACTATTGAAAATGGTTTTTTTGTCAGTGTCAGTCCCCAGCGTTTTATGTAATGAGTTCTTCCTGTGCTTTGTAAATCAGCACCTTTATATAAACTAAGGATATTTGTAAAAATGAGTATAATAATAAAAAAAAGTATAAAAAGAAAACGTTTTGCAAAAATGTGTTTTTTGAAAAATTTTCTAATAACTTTTTTGGAGTAATTATTTTCAGTATTTTTTATTAACATACAAAATTGTAATATTTTTTTTTTTTATAATTTTTTCATATACATTTGCATTTTTTGTATATCAAAAAATAGTTTTATACTATGCAAATTAATTCACAAATTTACTTTTTTCATATTTGAAATACAAATCTAAAAAATGTATATTTCTTTAAATTAAAAATATTGGATAAATTAATTTTATATAGCACTATTATACAGTTTATTAAAAAAAATAAAAAAGCTTTTTTTTTTCAAAAAAAATAAATAAACTCTAATATTATGAATGAAAAACTATCTTTATTTTATGATTTTATGATTGGAGGCAGAACTTATGTCTCTTTTTCGGACTTATTGATTAATTCTATTTTAATTGTTGTTTTTTCATTAATTCTTAATAAAACATACATTGTATGTGGGAATAGTTTAACTAACAGAAGTCGGTTTTCTAACAATTTTTTATTGTTAGCATTTACCACAATGATAATTATTACTGTTGTAAAATCCTCACTTGCACTTTCATTGGGTTTGGTTGGTGCATTATCTACAATACGATTTCGTGCGGCTATTAACGAACCCGAAGAGCTGGCATACTTATTTTTAAATATTGCTTTGGGCTTAGGACTTGGAGCCAATCAACAACTTTTTACTTCATTTGCTTTTCTTATAATAATTTTATTTATCTGGATACGATATTATGTAAACAGAAAGAAAATTAACAAAAACTTATTTCTATCAGTTAAGAATGGTAATCTAAAAACAGTGAAACTTGATGATATAACAAAGATTATTAAAAAAAATTCCGTGGTGGTTAGGATAAAAAGTTTTGTTGAAGACAATCAAAATTTTGAAGTTACTTTTAATTTAGGAATTACCGACTATAATAATTTGATAAAAACAAGAAATGAAATTTTGAATTTAGACAATTCAATAACTATTTCATTTGTTGACAATAATATATAACTCTCCATTTTTGACTATGCAAGGAACGGTAGTCCCTACATAACAGTGTTGGTTAATAAAAAATAGGGCTATATTGCCA
>JAOZTW010000489.1:0-1025 GCA_029938985.1 Bacteroidales bacterium
TAAAGAAAAACAGCGGCTTAATTAAGGCTTATTTTTTTTATGAACAAACCCTGTACTACTAAATGTTTTAGCTCTATTTTTAATTTTTTTTTATTAAAAATAAAAAAAACAAAGTTAATACTTTTTATAAAAAAACAAAAACTAATTAGTATTATTTAATTTATTAAATAGATACCTATATAAACGGTCAGCCTGGCTTAAAGCCACACCGACAGTAATTTATTGCCCAACTGTGTGTGGGTAGCCGATTTTTCAAAAATAATAAAAATAACTACAAATAAAAAATGTGTTATTAAACATATAATTAAATTTGTTTTTATGGTTTTTTATGGTTTTATTTACATGCTGTAAGACCTTATAAAAACACAAATTTTTTAAAAAATAACATTAAAATGAGAAATTAAATTCACTTATGGCTATTTACTTATTTGCCACTATTTTGTTTGTTGGTTGCGTAAAAGAACAAACAAAAAATTCAACTACAGAAGATATTGAATTAAACAATGAAATTTCTATATTAGGAGAAGAAATAGGATTAAATGTTGAAGCTAAAGTTTTAAATATTAGCTATGGAAATAATACCGAGATAAATAATTTTATAAAAATTTTGAAATCCACAACAACACATGAATGGAATATTGATAATTCTACTACATTAAAATTTATTACGAGTATAGGTGATACACTAACTTCAATTAGTGTACCATTACTATCAACTCCTAATACAATGGTTTGTATCGTTGAGATAAATGGGCAAACAAATACATACGTATTAGATTTAATATTTGATGATAATGGCAAGACAATGTCGTATCGTATAAATAATGATATTGATTTTATTGAATTAAAATCGACTAATGGTTGGATGGACTGTATGCAAGGAGTTCTTGGGTCTCATGTAGGAGTAATTATTGCAGTTGGAGGAGTAGCAGGTGGATTAGGTTGCACGGCTTGTTCGGGTGTTGCTGGATTTTTTATGGGAGTGGCTGTTTTAGCTTGCGTACTTTCGGTTACGCTTTAATGAA
>JAOZTW010000489.1:1035-4463 GCA_029938985.1 Bacteroidales bacterium
ATAATTTAATATATAGGGTGTTAAGCTATTTTAAGTATTTTAACTCCCTAATATTAGTAATTATTATAATAGAAAAATGGGTAAAAAAATTTTAGGATATATCGTTTCAATAAGTTTTTTCTTTATGTTACTTTCAATAGAGTTTGAGAGTTTCGAATGGTTGAAGATAATTCTTATTATTTTTTTAGTTTGTCTTATATTATTTAAAATTATAATAGACATAAAACATCATAAATGAAGTAATGGAAATAAGTAGTTAATAAAACTTAAAATAACTTCGTAAAAATTGGTTAATTTATTAATTATGAACTGCCTAATACTTTTAAGCACCAAAGGAGTATAATCAAAAGCCTTTTAAGGTGTAAACCAATCACTAATCACTAACCACTAACCACTAATATTTTTTGCGGTTCTTTTTTCTTGATTTATTTTTATTTTTTTTAGATTTATTTTCTCTTTTTAAATCATGTTTAGATTTTTCATTATCCTGATTTTCTGTTACCAAGCCAAAATCTAATTGTCTTTTTTCTATATTAGCTCTTAATATTTTTATTTTTACTTGCGAGCCAAGTTGATATTTCTTTTTAGTATAATGTCCAAGTAGGCAATAATTATTTTCATCAAAAGAATAAAAATCATCATCCATTTCTCTAATAAGTACTAATCCTTCAATTTTAAATTCATTTATTTCTACAAAAATACCAAACTCTGTAACTGATGAAATAATGCCTTGAAATTCCTCGCCTACTTTGTCGTTCATAAATTCAACTGCTTTGTATTTTTTTGAGGCACGTTCGGCCATAACCGCTCTTTGCTCCATAGAAGATGCGTGACGACAGTTTTCTTCAATTATTTTTTTATTTGCAGATTTTTTTCCTTGCAAATATCTTTCCAATAGTCGGTGTACCATCATGTCGGGGTATCTACGAATTGGAGAAGTAAAATGAGTGTAATATTCAAAAGCCAAACCATAATGTCCTATATTTTCTGATGTATATAGTGCTTTTGCCATTGAACGAATTGCCATTCCTTGAATTACTGCACTTTCGCTATTTTGTCCTAATTCTTTAAACAATTTGTTGAAACTGGAAGAAATACTTTTTTGAGAAGCTATTGATACATTGTATCCAAATTTCTTTATAAATTTTGAAAAAGAGCGTAATTTTTCTGTATCTGGTTCATCGTGAACACGATAAACAAATGCTTTTTCCGAACTTTTACTTTTTGTTTTACCAATCAATTCGGCTACTTTTTTGTTTGCCAAAAGCATAAATTCTTCAATTAATTGATGCGATTCTGATGGTTCAATAAATTTAACTCCAGTTGGTTTGCCGTTGTCATCTAAAATAAAACGAATTTCTCCTCGTTCAAAAGAAATAGCTCCTGTAACAAATCGTTTCTTCCTTGTTTTTTTGGCTAATTCATTCAAAATCAGTATTTCTTTACGCATCACTCCTGTTCTGGTATCAATTATTTCTTGAACTTCATCGTAGTTAAACCGTTTGTTAGAGTTTATTATAGTTCGTCCAAACCATTGATTTTTAATATTAGCATCGCTATCTAATTCAAAAACGGCGGCAAAAGTGAGCTTGTCTTTATTAGGTTGAAGTGAGCAAATATTATTAGACAATTTTTCGGGTATCATAGGAATTACTCTATCTACAAGATACACCGAAGTAGCTCTATTAAATGCTTCTTTTTCAACAAGAGTACGTGGTCCTACATAATGTGTTACATCGGCAATATGAATACCTATTTCATAATTTCCATTTTCAAGAATTTTTAACGAAAGTGCGTCATCAAAATCTTTTGCATCAGCAGGGTCTATGGTTAAGGTAGTTATATTTCTAAAATCTCTTCGTTTTTTTATTTCCTCGTCCGATATTTTGGTAGATAATCTGTCGGCAGAGCGTTTTATATTATCAGGAAATTTGTGTGGTAAGTCAAACTCGGCTAATATGGCGTGCATTTCCACTTCGTGAACTCCCGATTTACCAAGTACTTCTACTATTTCGCCAATAGGACTTTTAGCGTTTTCGGGCCATTCAATAATTTTTGCTATAGCCTTGTCGCCTTGTTTGGCTCCTTTTAATAGTCTGCCTGGTACAAAAATATCGTAGGGCATGTATTTATCTTTTATCAATAAAAAAGCAAAATTTAGGGATAAGGAAACTGTACCAACAAATTGTTCTCTTCCTCGTTTCACAATATTGTCTATTCGTCCTTCTAATACTAAATTTTTGCTACGTGCATAAACGGTAAGCTCCACAGTATCGCCATGTAGGGCGTGATTTAGATTGTTTTGCGAAATAAATATCTCTTCTTCAAGCTCGCTTGAATAAACAATTCCTTTGCCTTTTTTTGATAGGTTTACTATTCCGGTAGTGAAAGTTGAAACAAAATTGAGTATAAATTTCCCTTTTTGCATTTCTTTCAGGTCTTGTGAATTAACTAATTCATACAACACCTTGTTCACAAGCTTTCGTTCGTTCTTATTTGCTATTTTTAGTAGTTTTGAAATTTGTTTGTAATTAAACTGCTTTTGTGGACTACTACTAAATATTTTTAATACCTCTATTTTAAGTTTTCTTTTATCTGTTTTTTTCATCTTTAAATTTATTTGTAAATGCAAAGTTAATACTTTTTATAAAATATACCAAAACTAATTAAGTTTATTTAATTTATTGCTAATACAGAACAACAGGTAAAAAACGGAATATAACAATATTTTACTGATATTTTGATAATTGTGCATTGAACAATATATTACTGTTGATAAGGCGTAAAGCCACGCCGACAGTTTATATAAATTAATTTGGTCTGTGTTTTTTTGCCTTAATTGGTTGAGTTTATACAAATATTTTTTTTACATGAAAAATATTGTTAATTTTGTAACTCGCACAGTTCATTATTAATAGTGTTAGTAATAATTTAAATAAAAGAATTGATGTTAAAACCAAATCCCAAAAGAGATGCATGGTCAACAATTAGAGGTTTTGTTTACCAAGTTGATTTAAGTATAAGAGCTTGGATTAATCTCAAAGATAATCAACACTTAAAACTTGAATTTTTTGAGGATATTGATATCGTTGACGAAATTGAACAAGCAAATGGTAATATTAAAGAGACCTTAGAGTTAACACAGGCTAAATACAGAGAAAGCAAAATAAAGCTATACACAAATTCTCTATTGGAGTCATTTTTGAATTACTACGAGTTATTTAAAAATGACAAAAACAAATACAAGCTACAATATTGTACAAATGCAGATATAGAAGGAGAACAACCTATCAACGGAGAGAGTTTAAACGAGAAAGGAATACTTATTTGGCAAAAAATCAATCAAAACCAACCAATTATTGATGAGCATAACACTTTACTTTTAATAAAAAAATATTTAACAGAAAAAAGCAAAGATTCTAAAATTA
>JAOZTW010000490.1 GCA_029938985.1 Bacteroidales bacterium
CAATATAATTGGTAAAAAAGAACAAGAAGTAAAAGAAATTGTTGGAATAAAATAATTTTAATTTTGTAAAAAAATAAAAATAAATAAATAAATATTCATATAACAACTAAAAAGTATTAGTGAAATAAAAACTACGAACTAATACCTTATTAACTATTAAATTATGGCTAAAAAAATTATTACCTGTGAGGGTAACCAAGCAGCAGCACATATTTCGTATTTATTTAGCGAAGTAGCAGCTATTTATCCTATTACACCCTCGTCTGACATGGCAGAGTTTGTGGACTTATGGTCTGCAAATGGTAAGAAAAATCTTTTTGGAGAAACTGTATCTGTTACAGAAATGCAATCAGAAGGAGGAGCTTCTGGTGCAGTACATGGAGCTTTACAAGGAGGTGCCTTAACGTCAACCTACACAGCTTCACAAGGTTTGTTACTAATGATACCAAACATGTACAAAATGGCTGGCGAATTATTACCAGCAGTTTTTCATGTTAGCGCAAGAAGTGTAGCAACACAAGCACTATCTATTTTTGGAGACCATAGCGATGTTATGGCAACTCGTCAAACAGGTTTTGCAATGATTGCAACAAGTAGTGCACAGCAAATTATGGATATTGCACCAGTAGCACACCTTGCGGCAATAAAAACTCGTATTCCATTTATCCACTTTTTTGATGGTTTTAGAACCTCACACGAAGTTTCTAAAGTAGAAGTACCAAGTGAAGATTTTCTTTTGAATCTTATTGATAAAGAAGCTTTGCAAAAATTCAGAGACAACGCACTTTCTTCAACCAATCCAGTAACAAGAGGAACTGCAGAAAATCCAGACATTTTTTTCCAAGCAAGAGAAGCTGCAAGTCATTTTTACGACCCAATAGCTGATGTGGTAGCTGATTATATGAAGGAAATATCAAAGGAAACGGGAAGAGACTATGCTCCATTTACTTATTCTGGAGATACAGAAGCAGAAAATATTATTATGGCAATGGGATCTGTTACTCAAACGATTAAAGAAACAATTAACTACTTAAATAACGAAAAAGGAGAAAAAGTAGGTTTAATGGAAGTACATTTATATCGTCCGTTTTCTGCTAAATATTTCATGGAGGCTATGCCTGCAAATGTAAAAAAAATCACTGTTCTTGACCGTACAAAAGAACCAGGAGCAAATGGAGAACCGTTGTATTTAGACGTGAAAAATCTTTTTTATGGAAAAGAAAACGCTCCTGTTATACTTGGTGGACGCTACGGACTTAGCTCTAAAGATACAACACCTGCTATGATGATTTCTGTTTACGAAAACATGGCAAGACCAGAACCAAAAAATTTATTTACCGTAGGAATAGTTGATGATGTGAAATTCACAAATCTACCACTTTTACCAGAAATTAGTACTGTTCCTAAAGGAACTTTTGAAGGTAAATTCTACGGACTTGGAGCTGATGGGACAGTAGGTGCAAACAAAAACTCTATTAAAATAATTGGAGAATCTACTGATAAATTCGTACAAGCATATTTTGCTTATGACTCAAAAAAATCGGGCGGTATCACAACTTCACATTTACGTTTTGGAGACGAAATAATTCGTTCTACATATCTTGTAAAACAACCTGATTTTGTGGCATGTTCTAATACAGCTTATCTCAACAAGTACGATATGCTTGATGGAATAAAAGAAAACGGTTCGTTTTTATTAAACAGCCCCTGGGACGCTGATAAAACAAAAAAACGACTTCCTGATGGATATAAAAAAGTATTGGCTGATAAAAACATTAAATTCTACATTATTGATGCTACTAAATTAGCAAAAGAAATAGGACTTGGAAACAGAACAAACACAATAATGCAATCTGCATTTTTCAAAGTTTCAGAAGTTATTCCTTACGAATTGGCAGTAGAAAAAATGAAAGCATTTATTGTAAAATCTTATGGTACAAAAGGTGAGAAAATAGTTAATATGAACTATGCCGCAGTTGACCAAGGTGGTGATGTAATAACTGAAATTGAAATTCCAAAAGAATGGAAAGATTTAGATGGAACACTATGCCTAACAGTAAAAAGAGATGAGAACACTCCCGAATTTGTTACTAAAATAATGGATCCTATCAATGCTCTAAAAGGAGATAGTTTGCCTGTTAGTGTATTTCTTGGACGAGAAGATGGAACTTTTCCTCCTGGCACAACTCAATACGAAAAACGTGGAGTTGCCACATCTGTACCAGAGTGGATTTCAAGCAAATGTATTCAATGTAATCAATGTGCTTATGTGTGTCCACATGCTTCTATTCGTCCGTTCCTTGCAACCGATGAAGAAGCAAACAACGCACCAGAAGGTACTGAATTTGTTCAAGGTAAAGCAAAATTAAAAGAATATAAATTTAGAATTCAAGTTTCTACATTAGACTGCACGGGTTGTGGTTCGTGTGCAGATGTTTGTCCTTCTAAAGAAAAATCACTTGTAATGGTTGCTCTTGATGATAAACAAAAACCTGAAATTGATAGATGGAACTACTTTCACAACAAAGTAGGATACAAAGATACTGTTGTAAGTAAAACTCAAACAGTAAAAAATTCACAATTTGCACGTCCTTTATTTGAATTTTCGGGAGCATGTGCTGGCTGTGGCGAAACTCCTTATATAAAATTGATTACACAACTTTATGGAGATTCAATGACAATTGCAAATGCTACTGGTTGTTCTTCTATTTTTGGTGGTTCGGCTCCTGCTACTCCTTATTGTACTGATAAAAATGGTTTTGGTCCAGCATGGGCTAATTCGCTTTTTGAAGATAATGCTGAGTTTGGTTTTGGTATGGCACTTGCCAACAAAAAACAAAGAGCAATTATAGAAAACAAAATGCTTGCATGTATAGAAAAAGGCACTTCGCCAGCTACAAAACAAGCTTTTGAAGAATGGATTGCAGTTAAAGAAAATGCTACACTTTCTAAAGAAGTGGCTCCAAAAGTTATTGAAGCTCTTGAAAATGAAAAATGTGGTTGTACCAATGATATTCTTGCACTTAAAAAATTCCTATATACGCAATCGCTTTGGATATTTGGTGGAGACGGTTGGGCTTATGATATTGGCTATGGTGGATTAGACCACGTATTAGCATCGGGTGAAAATGTAAATGTTCTTGTTGTTGATACTGAGGTATATTCAAACACAGGAGGTCAATCATCAAAAGCTACTCCAACTGCTGCAATAGCAAAATTTGCTGCTTCGGGTAAAAAAATCCGTAAGAAAGATTTAGGAGCAATTACTATGTCGTATGGCTATATATATGTTGCACAAATATCTATGGGAGCAAGTCAAGCACAAACTTTTAAAGCAATAAAAGAAGCTGAGGCATTTCCTGGACCATCGTTAATTATAGCTTATTCGCCATGTATTGCTCACGGACTTCGCAAAGGTATGCACCAAGTACAAAACGAAGAAAAACGTGCTGTTGAATGTGGATATTGGACTAACTATCGTTACGACCCAAGATTGGAAGAACAAGGAAAAAATCCTTTCCAGTTAGACTCTAAACCACCAAAATTTGAACTATTCAAAGAGTTTTTACTTGGAGAAGTTAGATTTAATTCATTATATAAATCGTTCCCTGATAGTGCAGACGAACTATTTGCTGCTGCTGAAAAAGATGCAAAATGGCGTTCTGCTTATTACAAAAGAATGTCTGAAATGAAATACTAAGAAATGATACAATTAATCAATGGTTCAATAATACAATATGTGATTATAAACCAATAGATTAAAAAAATACAAATGTGTAAAAACTTTTGTAAGAGTATTTAATTAAAAAAATTAGACTACCTATAAAGAACAGGGATACAATCAAATATTTGCAAATTTACACAATTATTTGCTTTGTATCCCTTTTTTCATTATTTTGGGACTATCAAAAATATTAAGGCATATTAAAATAAATAATTAACGATTTAAACTTGTTCTTTTTGCTTTTATCTTCTTCTATAAACATGCCAATATTTAATAATATCTCCCCCCTCGCTGGTGCGAGCTTGTAGCTTGTATTCAACCGTATAGCAGTGCAAAAAATTACGCAGAAAGAATCTGTAATTGTCATTGACTTATTATAATAGTTTGCACCAGCAGGAGTAATTTGTATCTTTACTTGGGTGAAAATTTTGTATTTGCAGAATGTTTGATTTATAATAAAATTCAATCGTTTATTTTTAGATACCTTTTGTGTTAATGTGGTTTTGTCAAAAAATAACTTTGGAAACCGCCTAATTATTTCACTCTTTTTTGAAAATAAAATAAAGTTTCAAATAATATATTATTAGTAATTTATTTTAAGTCAGCGAAATAACAAACTAATCTAACAGTTTCCAAACTTATTATTTTCCAATTCTTTGGGTAGATATGACATGTAAAGAAATTATTTATTTTAAATTTTCGACATTTTTCACGAGTGTCAAGTTCAAG
>JAOZTW010000491.1 GCA_029938985.1 Bacteroidales bacterium
GAAGTAAGAATTTGGAACACTACTCGCACACAGGCAGAAATTGCTGCAAATATGAGTTCTGTTTTAACTTTGCCACAAACCAAACTTGTTGCATACTACAAATTAGACGATGGCGTAGGTAGCTACACCGCAAGCGATGAAACAGGAATTTACGATGCCGACCTTCTTAATATGGAAGTGGGTTCATGTTGGGAAACTTCTACTTTGGCAACAAACAACAACGGAACAGCAGCAGATGCTCCAGATATTACAAGTATTGATATAACTTACGAATTAGATGGTGGCGGAACAGTAACCAACACCTACACTGCCCCAGGTGATTATACTGCAATTTCAGCAGGAACTTCCGAAATAATAACAATTCCTTTCGAACAAATACAAGGTTCAATGTTTGGAAATAATATTATAACAGGCGGAACAGCAAGTGCAAGCCATGAGTACAATGCAGCCAATGATGCTTCAAAAGCTTTTGATGGAAATATTAGCAACTCGGGATGGCGAAATACCGCTGTACAACCTTGTTGGTTACAATACGACCTTGGAGCTGGTAACGAACAGCCAGTAAACGCATATAGATTTTATTGTAGCTCCTCTCACCCTGGAATGGGCAGTGAAAGTTACAATCCAGGAACTTGGACAGTCCAAGGTTCCAACGATGCCTCGGCATGGACAGACCTACACCACATACAAACTGCAGCAATAACAATGGATAACTGGGCTACTTACTTTATAGACAATACAACTACTTTCCGTTATTATAGAATTTATATTGAGTATTCGGAAAATAGCGGTTGGACTTGTATTACTGAAATGCAATATTTTAATATTGACCCTGCCATGAGCGAAGCTTTTGTAGAGCTATCAAAACCAAACGGACTTGACGACCAAGTAGTTGGTAACAACTCTATGTTTGTAGATGTAGCAAGCTTCTCACATTGTAACGACTGGTGCGATAATGCCATAAAAATAATGAGTTCGGTAACCAGTGCAACAAGCAACGACAATGCAACAACAAACCCAGATGAAGACCCACCATTTAATACTGGTTGCACAGGCGTAACGCTTGAAAATACTGCTTGGTATTATTTTAAAACAAACTGTAATGGTGGAGATGTAGATGTTACTTTTAATAACATAGTTTGTAACCCTGGAGGAACAGGAGTTCAAGTTTCTATAACAAGATTAGATGCCGAGCCAGCTTGCGATATAGCAAATCATACAGAGGTGTTTTGTGATTTCCCCGGCGATGAAAGCGATATAGTTTGGAATGGCACCAACCTTCCTCCCGACCAGTTATATTACATTACCATAGATGGAGTTTCGGGCAACACCTGCGATTTTAAAATTTTATTAGAAGGAGCAGTTGAATTTGACCCAACTTTTGCCATGCACGGAGAACGGGAAATAAATGGTATTGGCGATTTCGCAACAATACAAGCTGCCGTAGATAGTTTACATAAGTATGGTGTAAATGGTCCAGTAGTATTTACAGTTGCCGATATTCCATTTAACGAGCAAATAGAAATAGGCTTAATATGTGGAACAGACGAAACAAATACTATAACCTTTAAAACCTGGTGCGAAGACTGTGGAAATGCCACCTTACAACACGATGCCGATGGAGACGACAATTACACACTAAAATTAAATAGAACAGAATATATTAATTTTGAAAAATTTGCGTTCAAAGCACTCGGCTCCACAAACACCAGAGCAGTAGAAATTGCCAATGGAGCAAATCATATTAACTTTAATAATAATATATTTACAGGTCAAAACACAACTGATAACTCCGATGCTTTTGCAGTTATTTATACCGATGATGCTACAAATCCGAATACAATTGTTTTTAACGAAAACATAATTAAAAAAGGAAGTAGTGGTATATTTATGGTTGGTAAAAATGCGACCCAAAATATTTCTGACCTTATTTTTACAAATAACCGTTTTGAAAATCAAGCATATTCGGCAATAAGTTTACAAAACGTAAATGCCCCTGAAATAACTCAAAACATTATTACTACAAATTCAACAAGAACCGATTTTAGAGGAATTTCACTTGTTACTTGCAACAACGATTTAAGCTTAACAGGTAATGATGTTTCTGCAATTTCGGCAAATGGATATGGCTTATTTATTGATGATGTAGCGAGCATCTCTGGAAATGAGGCACTTATAGTAAATAATATGTTTGCCGTAGGTACAGCATCAGAAACTTCTTATGGAATAAATATTGAAAGCACTACAGGAAATAGTGAGTACATCAATATATATCACAACAGTGTAAACTGTATTTCTACAACTGGTGCGGCATTTAAGGCAACTGATGCCGATAATTTGAATATTAGAAAAAATTGTTTCATATCTGCCTCAGGCACAAGTTACGATGTAACCAGTTTAACCAACACAACAGAAGATTGGAATAACTTTTTACCCTCTTTTGCAGGTAATAATTCAATATCAATAAATGCAAATTATATGTCGCCAGGAAATCTGCATACCGAAAATTCTAATTTGGCAGTTGGCATAAGCATAGCAGGAATAAGCTTAGATATAGATGGAGAAACTCGTCAAACACCGCCATACATTGGTGCCGATGAATACTTGGGCGATGTACAGTGGACAGGAAATACCGATAATGATTGGAATATAACCACTAACTGGAATCCTGCAACAGCAATAACCGACAACACCAATGTTGTAATTCCTACAACACCAAGTGGAGGTAATTATCCTGAGAGCAATACTAACAGTTATAATTTAGCGGAATGTAAAAATATGACTATCCAAGCAGGTTCACATTTATATGTAGCTCCCGAAAAATATTTAACAGTTTGGGGCGATTTAAACCAAAATGGCACATTTATTTTGCAATCCAATACAACAGCAACAGCCTCGTTTATAAACAAAGGCGCTATCAATTATGGTGCAGGTTCCACCAGCACAATGCAGCAAGATATTAATTATGGAAGGTGGCATTACATGTCTTCACCAATAAGCAATGCTAACAGTTCTATATTTGATTCTAATAATTTTTATAATTATAATGAAACAATTAATGACACTTGGAGCATGCAAGATTTTACCGACCCTGCATTTATGGGCTGGGAAATTTACGATGGTGTTCTTGGCGTTGCCGAAGGATATATTACATATCAAACAAACGAAGTAGTTGATTTTACCGGCGAATTTAATACAGGTAATATAACTCAAAACTTGAGTTATACAACCGCCGCAGGCGATCCACTTTTCGATGGTTGGAATTTATCGGGTAACCCTTATCCTTCTTCTGTAAACTGGGAAAGCAATGATATTATTCGCACCAACGTTGATAATGCAATATACTTTTATCAAGACAATGGTACTGGAGCATATAATAATTACTCATATTTTGTGCCTTCAGATTGGACAAGCCCATACCCATCGGTTGCCATAAATAGAACTACTGGCTGTATTCCACCTAATCAATCATATTTTGTAAAAGCAAATACAACAGGAGCATCTATAACTTACACCAACGAATCTCGAATACACAACGATGTTGCTTTTTATAAATCAGGAAAAATTAGTATTCCAGTAATTCGTATGCAAGCGGAAATAAATGGTAAAATTGACGAAACAGTTATTCGTTTTATCCCAGAAGCAACCGATAGCTACGATGGCAAATTTGATGCTCACAAACTACCAGGCAGTGCAAACGAAACACCTGCAATATACAGTTTGGCTATGCCCGACAGCACAAATATTGCGATAAATACATTATCCGAAATTAACTTAACAACAATAGTTCCAGTAGCTATTTATTCACCTATTACAGGAGTTTGTAATATAACAATCAACGATTTAATAGTTCCCGATGCATTTGAAGCACACTTTTTAGACCTGCAAACAGGGAAAAAAAGAAAATTATATGAAGGTATTGTTTTTGAAGTTTCGGTAAACGAGGGTAATCTTAGAAATAGATATCAAATTATTTTTGACAAAAAAATAATAGCAGATATTGAGCCGAATATAGAAAGCGAAGTACATATATATAGTTATGAAAAAACAGCATATATAAAAGTTGCTTTATATGAATTTGAAAACGCAAATATAACAGTGTTTGATGTACTTGGACGCACATTGATAGAACAACCAGTACACAGCTCCAAAACAATTATAGACATGCAAAACTACGCAGGTGGCAACTATTTAATTCGTTTTGTCTCCAACAAAGGAGTGATAACAAAAATAGTACACATAATAGATTAGCTGCATAAAATTATTGATAAAACTCTAATTTACAGCATACCATAGTTGCAACTTAAGTAATATGGTTTACTATAGTTGCAACTTTAGTTTCATGGTTTACTGTAGTTGCAACTTTAGTTGCAGTTTTACGGCGAAACTGCAACTCTCGTTGCAGGATTAGGGCTTTGCTCAAATAAAATTACATTAGATATCAAAATAAATA
>JAOZTW010000492.1 GCA_029938985.1 Bacteroidales bacterium
ATAACAATACTTTAGATAATTCAGTCTTAATATGTTACTTGGATTTTATTAAAAATCAATTAATCAATGCTTTAATGTTATGATAAAAAAATTTCCCGACTTTTCAGCTTCCTACTAAGGTTAAAAATAAAAAATAAGGTTTTTAAAAGTGTAAAGTTTATATGAAACATGCCATAATTTTTGTTTTTAAAAAGTGAAAAACAATCCGCAAAGTAAATTTTTTTTTATCAAATTTCAATTTCATTTTAATTTTTTTTAAGAAAAATTTTTAATTTAGAATGATTTTTGTACTTTCGTAATTTTGAAATTGTAATTTTTGAGTTATTATTAAATTATTATACGCCGTAAATGGCAATTAGGAATTAAAAATCATGAATTGGTTTACACCTTAAAATTCAATTATTTATGAAATATTTAGCATTTTTCATAAATACTAAAAAATATTTGACACTTTTTTGTTCTTTAAAACCTTATTTTTTATTTAACAATAGTTCGTTAAGTTTTTATTTTTTAATTATAAATAAGAATTTATCTTGCTAATAATCAGCAATTTACGGCTATTAATCTTTATTATAAAACCTATTACGTATCTTGATGTAAATCAACACATTACACAAAAACTTAACGAACTATTGATTTAAAACCTTAGTCGAAAAATGAATACCACAACGATTATTAAATCTTATTACAGCAAATAAAATAAGGTAATAAGGTTTGTAAACCATGGATTTTTTATTATACTAAGCTTGAAACCAAAAAAAATAAGGTTTTAAATAAAGAAAAGTGTCAACCGATAAATTAAAAAATGCTAAAAATTTCAACCACTTTAATAAATTTTATATATGAAAAAACTTTTTACTTTATCTATCACAATATTAGCACTTACGTCCTTAGTTTTTGCACAAGCAGATACTTCAAAAACAATATCTTCAAAAAAAGGATGGAAATTTGGTGGCGGACTGCCAGCTATAGCCTACGATTCCGATACGGGATTTAAATATGGAGCTTTGGCAAATTTTTTTGACTGGGGCGATGGTAGCTGGTATCCAAATTATTTACGTTCCATTTACTTGGAAGCCACCTATACAACAAAAGGAAGTGGTATTTTTAGATTTATTTATGATGATAAAAAATTCTTAAATTCAGATATTAGATTTGTTGGCGATATAGGTTACTTTACCGAAAGTGCTCTTGATTTTTATGGTTTCAATGGCTACGAGAGCAATTATTCGTATTCCTTTGAAGACAAAACAAGTTCTGATTATAAGTCAAGAATGTATTATCGCTTGAACAGAAAGCAGATAAGAGGAATATTTGATTTTCAATTTCCGTTGTATGAGAACAAATTAAGAGCAGTTGCAGGCTATAGTTTTTATCAGGTAAACATAAGTTCTGTAAATGTGGATAATCTAAACAACGGCAAAGATGAGGCAGATAAACTACCCGCAATATCCGATAGCACAAGTCTTTACCAGTCGTATATCAACAACGGAATAATAAAGACCGACCAAAAAGATGGAGGCTTTATTAATCAAATAAAAACAGGTCTTGTTTGGGACACCAGAGACAACGAGGCATTACCCACAAAAGGTATCTGGACCGAAGCAATATTGATAGGTTCAATGGATATTCCGGATTTTAATTATGGTTATTTGCAATTTGTGGCAACTCATCGTCAATATTTTTCGCTTATAAAAGATAGAATGTCGGTAGCATATAGGCTTGTTTATAGTGGACGTATTGCTGGCGAAACACCATTTTACATGCTTCCTTATTATATGAATACCAAAGAAATAAAAGATGGTTTTGGTGGTTCAAAAACTATAAGGGGAGTACTTCGTAGCCGAGTGGTTGGCGATGGTGTAGCTTTTGGAAATATTGAGTGGAGATGGCGGTTTTTAAATACTAAAATTGGTAGTCATGATTTTTATATTGCAATGAGCTTATTTGCCGATGCAGGCACAGTAACTCAAAAATATAATTTTCAAAAACCTACTAATTTTGAAGCTCATAACAACGAAAGTATTCATCTTGGATATGGAGGAGGAATTAGATTCGCTTTTGACCAAAATCTAATTGTGGCTGTGGATTATGGAATGGCACTCGACGAGCAAGACGGAAGTTCTGGATTGTATATTGGACTTGGTTGGTTGTTTTAGGCATATTAAGGAATGATACAATTATATGATTATAAGCCAATAACTTAAAAAAATACAAATGTGTAAAAACTTTTGTATGTGTCCTTAAAATAAAATTATTTTGATATGCCTTAATATTTAAAAAATGCTAAAATTAAATTTACCGTTATATAAGTTTAAAATAAAAATTAATGAGCAGGGTAAAAAGCTGATTTTTGATGAAGTACGGAAAAAATATGTTACACTTACGCCAGAAGAATGGGTAAGACAAAATTTTTTAAAATATTTAATTATTGAAAAAAAATACCCTAAAACTTTAATTTCTGTTGAAATGCAACTATATTTGAATAATAGGTCAAAACGAAGTGATATAGTGGTATTTAATCAAAATGCGAAACCAAAATTAATTGTTGAATGCAAATCGACTAAGGTTGCAATTAACAACAAGGTTTTTGACCAAATAAAAGATTATAATATTAAATTAAGAGTTGATTTTTTGATTGTTACCAATGGATTAAAACATTTTTGTTGTAAAATAGATTATGAAAACAATAAATGTATTTTTATGAAAAATATTCCAAGTTATAAATTATTGAAAAACAGATGAAACTAAGAACAAAACTACCAATTTTTACCAGCATTACTGTGCTAATTTCTATTGCAATAATAGCAGTTTTTTCTATTTATCAATTTAAAAATGAAATTGAAAATAGCATAGAAATATACAGGCAAGAGGAAACTGAAAAAATTTTAAATCATCTTAAAGATGTTGTAAATATATCATACTCAATGATTGAAAATAGCCACCGTGCAACAACAAAAGAAGCTATTGAAGAAAAGTATGGGCTTGCATTTAGTAGTGATGCCGATGAAACAGTAAGAATGATTGCCATGAATATGCTTTTAATTACAGTTGAAAATTTACGAGTATTACGTTTTGGTGTTGATGGATATATCTGGATAAATGAATTTGAAGAACCCTATAAAGTTGTTATGCACCCAATTAAACCAAAATTAGAAGGTAAATTTAAGCCTTTTTATATTGGCGATACTGATAAAAATGTATATGAAGCATTTCATGATTCTATTGTTGCTGGTAATGGAGCAGGACGTGTAATATATAAATTTTTCAAACCTAATTCAACAGAAAGGTTATCAAAATTGAGCTGGGTAAAATTATATCAACCTCTTGGCTGGGTAATTGGAACAGGAGTTTATATTGACCATATAGATAAAATTGTAGCTCATAAAACAGCAGAATTAAATGCACAAATAAGAAGGCTAATAGCAGGAATATCATTGATTGGAGGAATACTAATTATTATTGCATCAATTGCTTTGTTTTTCTTTGGAAAAACTATCACAAATCCATTGTATTTAATTCAAGACCAATTATCTGTGATGGCAAAAGGACGGGTAGTTGACAAATTAGAAATTATTCGTAAAGATGAAATTGGAGAAATGAAAAAATCATTAGATGCTTTGATCGATGGTTTTTCAATGTATTCCAGTTTTGCAAACGAAATTGGAGAAGGCGATTTTGATAGTCATTTTTCTCTTTTAAGCGAAGACGATATTCTTGGTAACTCGCTGATTCAAATGCGTGAAAGTTTAAGAAAAGCAAGAAAAGAAGAACAACAAAGAAACGAAGATAACATAAAAAGACAATGGGCAACAGAAGGACTTACTTTTTTTGGTAATCTTATTAGAGCAGATTATGAAAGTATAAATATTTTGGCAGATAAATTTATTGTAGAACTTTCAAATTATATTAATGCAAATCAAGGAGGAGTTTTTGTTTTAAATAACCAAAATAAAAATAATATTTATCTGGAGCAAATAGCATCAATAGCTTATAACAGACGAAAATTTAAACAAAAAATAATTGAAATTGACGAAGGATTAATTGGAGCATGTTTTTTAGAAAAAGATAAAATTTATATAACAAAATTACCGCCAGATTATATTAATATAAAATCTGGGCTTGGTACTGCAAATCCAGAAAATTTATTAATTGTTCCGTTAAAGTACGAAGATATTGTATATGGAGTAATTGAACTAGCTTCTTTTAATATATTTGAAAAACACGAAATTAAATTTATTGAAAAAGTTTCTGAAAGTTTAGCTGTTTCTCTATCAACTTCAAAAATAATGAAACAAAAAATGTAAATAGTAACTAAAGTTTTTGCCTTCATATTTACCAGATTATTAGATAGTTGTAGTTTTTTATTGAAAACACAACACCCAGATAATCAATATATTACGGTTTTGCAAAAAACACTTAATTAGCATACTGTAAGCATTTTACAAGTGG
>JAOZTW010000493.1 GCA_029938985.1 Bacteroidales bacterium
ATTTTTACAAATCATTGATAATCATCACAAAATGAACACAAAAACTTTAGTTAGTCATATTAAATATTTTTAGTTTATAAATAAGCAGGACAGATACTTGGACGTTTATTACGTCTTCCTGTTTTGTTTTTCTTAGTATTTTTACAACCAAAATATAAATTCATTCCAAAATGAAAATTAAAACTTCTGTTTTTCTTTAAATTAAAAGGTAATAAAATATTGTCGGAAACGGTGTACAGCTGAACTGGTCCCAATTTTAAGGCAAGACCAAAACCTATATTGCGAAAAGTATTATTCATAACCGAGTAACTTAAAGTAGCTTGAAATTTATTTTTCCAAAAATTTGTATTAGCCGATAATGTTAAAGAAGGATAAATACGCTTATTATAAATTTCGGCACGTGTTACTACTCCAAAATTAAGGTATTTTTTAAATTGGTATGTAGCTCCAAAATATATTTTGCTATGTAAAAATGAATAATACGATGTATTATTTGGTGTTATGTTGTATGAACTTTGCAAAGAATCAATGTGTTCTGTTAATATTATTTGATTTATAGAATCAAATTCATATTCTCCACTAATCATTTTTGTGTCCCACCATTTTGAAATATCAACCCCTGTGTATGTAAAATCACCTGTAGCCTTATAGTTATTTGTATTAGTTTTCCAACTAATAAATCCTAAATCTAATGCACTGGCTGAAATTGTAATTTTTTTATTAAATTTATATATCATTCCAAAATCAATAGCAAGTCCTCTGTTATTGTTAAAAATAAAATCTTTTGTTATGTTCAAATCATTTATTGTTGCATTGGAGGGTATGTTCAAGGAATCATAAGTTACAGTCATTGGGAATGAGCTATTTATTTCTACTTTTGCTTTTGCTTGGATATCATAAGTGTTTTCATCTGTATATAATTTTAGATATGAATTAGTTATTTGTGTATTAGCCATTCCTTGCAAATATTTTATTTTTCCGCCATAAGTTAATTGTTCAGAAACTTGGCGAGAAATTCCAAATGCAAACTCATTGTAGTTTACGGCACTCAAATAAGGTAGAAGTTGTAAATAATTATTTTTTCCCATAAAATTACCGTTTCCTTGTGGTAGTTTTATATAGTCATCAGGATAGCCTATTTTTACATCTGTTTTATTTAAAATATCAAAAGTGAAGTAATAATTTTTGTATTTATATGCTATAGCAAATAAATTTATATTTAACTGGGTTTTAACATAGTTCCAATTATTAACCATGTTTTCTAATTTGTCTATATTAATTGTATATTTTCCATTATTAACAGGTTTGAACACATCGTTGTAATCAAAAGCTGTGTGATTTAGATTAAAATATATTGAAGAGACAAGGGGTAGTCCTATGTATAAACGGCAGTTGTGTTGAATTGCGGGATTAATATTAGTGGATTGTTGTACGGCTGGGATATTAAATAAGGTTCTATTTTGTGCGTATATTAAATTTTGCGTTATTAAAAATAACAAAATTAGTATGATTTTTTTTCTTTGCATAATTATTTTTATTTACTGTATAAACGAATATACTACATAAATATTGCACGAAATAATTATTTTGTAATGTTAACTAAATGTTAATTAGGCAATTAAATACTATACAAAAACTCAATGTATATTAATGGTAGCCACTTGTATAGTTGGTAATTGACGGTAAAAGTGCTTATTAATTTAGGAAGAATTGCTTCCTAGAACTTAACGAACTATTTTTTATTATAAGCCAATACAAATTATTTGCAAGAATTGTTGTTTTTACTACTCACTTAATTATGTTTTGTAATAGTATAATTCATGAATAAAACAGGTTAAATTTGCAAAAAAAAATTGGTTGAAATAATTTAGTGAAAAAGAAAAAATAATTAAGCCCAATCTACTTGTTTATTTTGTGCTTTTAAAAATTTTTAGAAGTCATTAAATAGCTCGCTATTTGCAGATTATTAATTTTTTTTAAAAACAAAATAACGACATATTCTTGAGTTCCTTTTTATTTCATTTTCATTTTATTTCAACCGTTTTATTATTTGCAATCTTTATTATTGCATGTCTCCCATTATAAACACTGCTTCTTTTATATATTTGTCTTTTTGCAATCCTTTTTGCCAAGTTTCATAACTTACTTTTAGAATAGTATCAGTTTTCATTAAGATTAAATCGTCTTCTAAAAGAGAAAATTTAAGGTTTGTTTCAATTTTTTTAATTTTATTATATTCTTTAATACTTTCTTTTCTCTCAAGTTGCTCGTTTTGATAATCTGTTAATTTCATAGAGAATTTTGTTATATCTCTTTGTTTTTTCAATCTTTGAGCATTTAAATCAATTATTTCAAAAATAGAATCATTTTCCATTCTTTTATAGCTGTTGGCTACCACTTTATCGTAGTCATAACTTCGTTCTAACTGGTTGTAGACCGCAACACTTATTTTATCCCAACCAAGAACATGGTCTAGTTCTTTTTCGCCAGTTTCAATATATGAATAAGGGTCTTTAAAAATAATATCAGGTGTAACTCCTTCTAATTGTGTTGTTCCACCATTAATTCTATAAAATTTTTGAGTAGTAATTTTCACTACACCAAGTGGTTTAATTTGATTGTCTCTTACTGCGTCATCTAAATCTTTAAATTGCTGTACAGTACCTTTACCATGAGTGGTTTTTCCTCCAAATACGATTGCTCTTTGATAGTCTTGCATTGCTGCTGCAAGAATTTCGGAGGCAGATGCACTAAATATATTAACCATAACCAACAGTAGTCCATCGTATTGTATTTTTTTATCTGGGTCTTTCAATACATGTTTTTTTGTTCTTCTTCCTTTTACCTGTACAATTGGTCCTTCTTCAATAAACAAACCAGACATTGTTACTACATCTTGCAACGAACCGCCACCATTGTTTCTTAGGTCAATAATAATTCCATCAACGTTTTCATTTTGTAGTTTTGCTACTTCTTTTTTCACATCTGCGGCACATCGTCTTCCGTTTCTGTTGTTAAAATCGGCATAAAATTTTGGTAAGAAAATAAAGCCAATTTTATTTGTTCCATCTTTGTCGGTTACAATAGTAGATTTAGCATAAGTCTCTCCAATCAAAACCACATCTCTTATAATTGGAATAATTTGAATTGAACCATCAATTTTTTCAACAGTAAGTCTTACTTCTGTTCCTTTTTTTCCTCTGATAAGTCTAACAGCATCGTCAAGTCTCATATCAACTATGCTTACAGGAGTTTCGTCTCCTTGTGCGACTTTTAATATTTTATCTTCAACCTCTAAATCGCCCTGTTTCCAGCAAGCACTACCTGGTACAATTTTCATTACTTTTGTGTAACCTTCGTTTTGTTGTAGTGTTGCACCAATACCTTCTAATTTTCCCGACATTTGAATATCAAAATCTTCTTTTGCTTTTGGTGGATAATACTGTGTATGAGGACCAAAAACAGATGAAATAGTGTTCATATAAACAGAAAAATGATCATCTCTATTGAGTTGTTCTATTCTTTCAAACCATTCGTTGTAGGTTTTTAATATATCTTTTCTTGCATCTTCTTCAAGTGTTTTATCGTCCTTATATTCATAGGTTGTATCATTCTTTATGTCAGCGTCTTCTCTTTGTTTTATTAGACTTGCATATTTTTGTAAGGCACTGTATTTTAGATATTTTCGCCAATGTTCATAAACTTCTTTTTTATTAGCAGGATATTCTCTCTTTTCTGGGTCAAGTTCAATATATTCTTCTTTCTTATAATCAAAAGGAGTTGCAAGAATTTCTTTGTATATTTCGGCAACTTCGTCTTGTCGTTTATCTATCAGTTCAATAGATAAGTCAAAAAAATCAAAAGTTTGATTTTCTATTTCATCATCTATTTTATTTTTATATTTTTCAAGTTTTCTTATGTCCGATTTTAACAAAAATCTTTTTCCAAAGTCAATATTTTCAATATACATTTCAAACACTTTTTTAGAATAATCATTATCAATTTTTATATTTTCAAAATGATTAAATTGTATTGTTTTAGAAATTAAATTTATCAATACCTTCTCCTTACCGCCTTTAATATAACTAAAAGACAACAGTCCTATTAATAGTCCTAAAACACCTATAAAAGTAATAATCTTCGCTTTGTTTTTCATTTTTCAAGTAGTTTAATTGGGGCGTTTTATGCCTCAAATGGTTAAATTTAATTGTAAAATTATTTTACAAAAATAATAAAATATTGTTAATATTTTTGAATTATCGGTTTTTAAAATAAAGTAACGGTTATTTTAGTTTTATACTGAAAAGTCGTGAAAACTTTTTTGCAATATTTATATATTTGATTTTCACGGCAATAAATAATTTTTAAATATTTAGACAAACAGTTTTTCCAACTATTCTGTATATTACTGAAATAAACACAAATACGTTGATTTTTTATGTCAATTTT
>JAOZTW010000494.1 GCA_029938985.1 Bacteroidales bacterium
AAGTTTTACATAGTAAGCACCAAAGGTGCGTAATCAAAAGCCTTGCCTGTAAGGGAGTAAAGTTTTACATAGTAAGCACCAAAGGTGCGTAATCAAAAGCCTTGCTTGTAAGGGCGGTAAGTTTTACATAGTAAGCACCAAAGGTGCGAAATAACTTAGATTAGTGAATAGATTACGCACCTTTGGTGCTTATAAACAAATAGATAATTCCTCTTGCCTTTACAAGCAAGCCTATTGATTATCATGCCTTTGGCATTTGTTTTAACTTCGTAAAGTAGAAATAAAATCATAGCACCTAAAACACTTTGGCGTGAACTAAAAATATAAATAAAATAATCATACATAAATAATAAATTATTAATTTAAAAATGAAAGAAACAACAAAAATTATTTACACAGGAGTTGACGAAGCACCAGCATTGGCAACCTATTCGTTGCTACCAATAGTTAATGCTTTTACAAAATTTGCAGGAGTTGCCGTTGAAACACGTGATATTTCTTTTGCGTCAAGAATAATATCAAATTTTCCAGAAAAGTTGGCAGAAGAACAAAAAATATCTAATGAACTTGCTTATCTTGGAGAATTAGTGAAGAAGGCAGAAGCAAATATTATAAAATTGCCTAATATTAGTGCTTCAATTCCTCAATTAAAAGCGGCAATCAAGGAGTTACAAGACAAAGGATATGACATCCCGAATTATCCGGAAGAACCTAAAACAGAAGAAGAAAAAACACTTCATGCAAGATTTGCAAAAGTTTTGGGTAGTGCTGTAAATCCTGTTTTACGAGAAGGAAACTCTGATAGGAGAGTAGCACCTTCTGTTAAAAATTACGCACAAAAAAATCCTAAAAGATTAGGAGAATGGAGTTCTGACTCCAAAACACATGTATCACACATGAATGGGAATGATTTTTTTGCAAACGAAAAATCTGTTACAATGACAGAAGAAAAAAATCTTAGAATAGAATTTGTAAATAAAAATGGAGAGATTACTATTTTAAAAGATAAATTATTTTTGCAAAAAGATGAAATTATTGATGCTACATTTTTGAGTGCAAATGCTTTAAGAGCTTTTATAGAATCAGAACTTAAAGATGCAAAAGAAAACGATATGTTGTTTTCGGTGCATTTGAAAGCCACTATGATGAAAATATCTGACCCAGTAATTTTCGGACATTTTGTTTCTGTATATTATAAAGATGTATTTGAAAAATACGCATCAGTTTTTACAGAATTAGGTATTAACCCTAATCTTGGATTAGGAGATTTATATTCAAAAATTCAAAAATTATCGACTGAAAAAGTTGCAGAAATTGAAGCTGATATAAAAACGGTTTATACCAAAAGACCAGCTTTGGCAATGGTAAATTCGGATAAAGGAATCACAAATTTACATGCAAGCAACGACATTATTATTGATGCCTCAATGCCAAATGTGGTTAGAGATTCGGGGAAAATGTGGAATCCCGCAGGAAAACTACAAGACACAAAAGCAGTAATTCCCGACACAAGTTATTCTACTTTTTATCAAGAAGTTGTAGATTTTTGCATACAAAATGGAGCTTTCAATCCAGCTACAATGGGTAACGTTTCTAATGTTGGACTTATGGCTCAAAAAGCAGAAGAGTATGGTTCGCATGATAAAACTTTTGAAATGACAGCAAATGGAATTATGCAAATTGTAGATGCTGATAATAATATAGTTACACAACATCAAGTTGAAAAAGGAGACATCTGGAGAGCTTGTCAGGTAAAGGACTTACCTATTCAAGATTGGGTAAAACTTGCAGTAAACAGAGCAAAAGCAACAGGTTCGCCAGCAGTATTTTGGTTAGACACCAACAGAGCTCATGATGTTCAAATAATTGAAAAAGTTAATAAATATATAAAAAATTATGATACTAATGGTTTAGAAATTCATATTATGTCGCCAGTTGATGCAATGAAATTTACTTTGCCAAGAGTAAAAGCAGGAAATGATACTATTTCGGTAACTGGTAATGTTTTAAGAGATTATTTAACCGATTTATTTCCTATTCTCGAACTTGGTACAAGTGCAAAAATGTTGTCTATTGTTCCTTTGCTTGCTGGTGGTGGACTTTTTGAAACTGGTGCTGGTGGTTCGGCTCCAAAACATGTTCAACAGTTTGTAGAAGAAGGACATTTAAGATGGGATTCGCTTGGAGAATTTCTTGCTCTTACAGTTTCATTAGAGCATTTGGCTAATAATTTTGATAATAAAAAAGCTGAAATATTATCTGTTACTCTGGATAAAGCAGTTGCTAAATATTTGGATAACAGAAAATCACCTTCTCGTAAAGCTGGAGAATTAGACAATCGTGGTACTCATTATTTTCTTGCACAATACTGGGCAGAAGCATTATCAGAACAAGATTCAGATATGGAATTTAAAAAGAAATTTGAGAGTGTTGCTGTGCAATTAAAAAATAATGAAGCTGAAATTTTGAAACAAATTGCTGATGCTGAGGGCAAAGCTACTGATATTGGTGGATATTATTTTCCTAATAAAGATAGAACTGAAAAAGCTATGCGTCCAAGCACTATTTTTAATGAAATAATTGATGCTATATAGATTTTCAATGGTTTACAGTCAAATATTGTGATGACTTTATTTAAAGCTAATTTACTTATTTTAAATAAAATACAATTTTTTATGCGTAAAGCGTCAACGCTTTACTCGTTTGATTATCAGCCAATTTTACGTGTAAAGCGTGACGCTTTACGCACATAAAAGAATATTTTATCACAATATGTCTAATTTAACATTTGCCAACACACCTTATGGTTGTTGGCAAGCTGTTATGTTTGGTTATTAGGTATATAAAACAAATAATTAATCAATATTAATTGTTCTTTTAGGTTTCTTTATTGCTTCTTCTCTTTTAGCAATTGTAATTTCTAAAATCCCATTAATATATTGAGCTTTAATACTTTCTTTGTTGGCAGAAATTGGCAAAGTAAATGTGCGTTTAAAATTGGAATACAAAAATTCTCTTTTTGTGTATTTCTCTACTACTTCTTCTTTTGCTTTTTCTTCCGCTTTGCTTTTTACTTCTATGCTCAACAAATTATTGTCTTGTTTCAAAACAAAATCTTCTTTTTTAAGACCAGGAGCTGCAACTTCAACAATATAATTTTTTTATGTTTCTTTAATATTTACAGCAGGAATAGTGTTTTGAAAATTTGATAATGCTTGAAAATCTTTTTGAAAAAAATCATCAAATAAATCAGATACTGATGAAAAAACTGGGTAATTTCTTTTAATAAGTGTCATAATGTTTTATGTTTTTTAAATTTATATTAATGTTATTTGTATGTTTCTAATACGGAATAGTCAATTAATATACCAAAACCAAAAATCAGTCATTATGACACATAAAAACAATTACACATGACAATATGACTTTTTGTTTTATTTATTTATGATATTTTGTCATATAATTAATAAAAATAAATATATTTTACCAATACTTTAATTCTTTTTACAATGAAAAACTACAAATTTTTATTTTTTATTTTAGTTATAATTTATGGTGCAGGCTGTGCAAGTGGAACATTGATAACAAGTGATCCTCCTGGAGCAAAAATTTATGTTAACAACGAATATAAAGGAGTAACTCCATATTACCATGAAGATACAGAAATTGTTTTTAGCACAGTAAGTATTGTTATGATAAAAGATGGGTATAAAGACTATCATGCCACAATTACAAGAAACGAAAGTCTTATGATATTGCCAGCAGTTGCAGGTGTTTTTTTTGTATATGCACCCGTACCTTGGCTTTGGGCATTGGGCTACAAACCAGAGCATAGATATACTCTTGAATATAGTTTTTAAATAATAATACTCAGCTAAAAAAAACTCAAATTTCAAGATTTTAGAAAGTCTTGAATTTTGAGTTACTTAAAGAGGCAATTAAATAATTAGTTATTGAAATTGAAGTATATTTTGATTTCAATAACTAATTTTGGCATTTTTCATAAATGCAAATTATTGCCTTATTTTGATTATTTTAAAATCCTCATTTACAATAAGTAAACTGCGGTATTTAAAAAATTAAAATGCCTTGTACTTTACACTTATGAAAAACGCCCTAATTTTTTAATTTCTAAAAAAATCTGTAATTAAGAAAATAAGTAGGTAATCATTTATAAACGACACTTTTAAAGAGGCTATTTTTGCATTAGGCAAGGCATAAAATATTTGCATATTACCTATATGGTAATCTTTTATAACGAAGCATAATGCAAAAATTGACCTTAAAAAGCGTTGTTTATTTATGGTTAACTACTTATCTGCAATATAAAAAATATTTTATTAACAACTTTTGTATTTTTATTAATAATTTTTGTATTTTTGTAAAAAAGTTTTACCCTAAAATTGTATTAGCATGAACAATTATGAAATAGTACCAA
>JAOZTW010000495.1 GCA_029938985.1 Bacteroidales bacterium
TTGAAATATTTTTATCAATTGCTATATTTAGATACCAATTTTCTGTATCAAGATAGTCTTCATAAATAAGTCGTTTTTTATCTGGATTTGTGTCCACAAGTCTTTTGGCAAAACCGTTTACAAGACCAGGTTGATTGGCAGTGAATTCACTTATCTTTTGTTTTACTTGTTCGTCAAATATTTGTCCTGTTTCGGTTTCGTGTTGTGCAAATAATTCAAAAGTCTCTTTTGGTGTAAAATATGGCATATTTAATTGATCGGCAATATTAAAAGGGCTTGCGTTGTCTTTGATAATTCCTGTAATATTTGCAACACCTACAAGTATTACGCTTTTTAAACAATGTGTTTCTCTTGAATGATAAACATTTCTAATAGAGTGCAGAAATTCACCAAAATATTTACTGTTTATTCCTTCTACTTCATCTATTATAAGAACAAACTTTTTGTCTTTTATTTCTTGTATCAAATTAAAAATTTGTGAAATTTCAGTTTCTTTTGAAAAATCAACATTCCAAAATTCTTTTAATTTCATTTTGAAAAGATATAAAAAACTTTTTAATGATGCTGTTTTAAAATTTTCAAAATTTATGTGAGCAACTTTATAATCGTTTTTTTCTAATTCATTTGCAAGTAATCTAAAATAGGTGCTTTTTCCTGTTTGTCGTGGTGCCCAGATTGTAAAATACCTTTCTTCTTTTACTAGTTTAATTCCTTTAGATATAATAT
This sequence comes from Bacteroidales bacterium, assembly GCA_029938985.1. Lineage (GTDB taxonomy): Bacteria > Bacteroidota > Bacteroidia > Bacteroidales > JAOZQN01 > JAOZQN01. Next base: position 727 of record JAOZTW010000495.1, read on the forward strand.
TTTGTCTTACTATCGTATAATGTTTTTTTAAAATATTCGGTCCAGATGTATTAAATTCACGCATAATATTGGGGTTTTTTATAAAATTGAATTATTGATAATCAATATAAGGCATATTTACATAAATAATTGATAAATTTAAACGAACGTATTTTTATTTTTAACAATTCTATAAATATAATAATTTCTGGATATTTGCATATTTCTTTGAAGAAAGAAAAAGGAAAAAGAACAAGTTTAAATCGTCAATTATTAGTTTTAATATGCCTAAAATAAAAGCAAAAACTTTAGTTAAATTAACTAAAAAAACAAAATTATAAAATAAATATTAATTTCCAATCTTTTTTGATAATATATTAAAAAAATTATAAAGTTGCCTGAATAATTTGTAATTCAAAAAAAAACCTGTTCTTTTGCAAATAAAAGGAGATTCTACATATTAAATAAACAACAATGATACTAAAAATTAGGTTAAACGATAAAAAAATGTAGTTAAAATTTAACATTTAATAATCTGAGAAAAATGAAAAAAATAACAATAACAATTATTACTATAATTTTTGCAACACAAATTTTTGCACAAAATATAAGCGAAAAAGATACGACTTTAGCAAAACAATATTACTCACTTGCTATAAAATGTTATAATAATTGGAATTTAGACAGTTCTATAATTTATGTCCAAAAAGCAACTGATATATATAAGCAAATTGCAGGACAAGATATAAAAATTACAAATTGTTATAATGTTATAGGAGCAGTTTATTTACTTAAATATGAATATGATAAAGCATATAATTCTTTTTATATATCTTTAAAAATGAGACAAAAAATACTTGGCAAAAAAAACATTAAAGTAGCAAGTTCTTTTAATAATATAGGTAATGTCTTCTTTTATAAAAATGATTTAGATTCTGCTCTAAAATATTATTTTGAATCAGTAAAGATAAAAAAAAAAATACTTGGCAACAATCATCAAAAAATAGCTTATACATATAATAATATTGGACTTGTATATGTTGACAAAAAAGAACATGAATTAGCTCTACAATATCAATTAAAATCTTTACAGATAAATCTTCTTCATAATAATCAATTAAAAGTAGCAGATAATTATAATAATCTTGGAAGTACATATATAAGTAAGAAAGAAATTGACTTAGCTTTGGAATATTATTTTAAAAGTTTGGAAATAAAAAAAGAATTACTTGGTCTGAAAAATATAGAAGTAGCAAGAAGTTATAATAATATAGGAACTGTTTATAAATTACAAAAAAAATATAATATAGCCTTAGATTATTATTTTATGTCTTTGGAATTAAAAAAAGAACTATTAGACAAGGAACATATAGATATTGCTATTACTTATGACAATATTGGAAATCTTTATTCTAATAAAAAAGAGTATAATTTGGCTTTAGAGTATAATTTTAAATCATTAATAATAAGAGAGAAAAAACTTGATAATAATCATATAGAATTAATAACTAATTATTACAATATTGGAAGTGTTTACCACAAAAAGAACAACTACAATCTATCCTTACAATACTATCAAAAAGCAATAGCTTCAAGTTTACGTAATTTTAACGATACAACAAATATTTATTCTGTACCAACAATAAAAAATTATTTGAATTGGAATGTTTTATTAGATGCCCTGCAAGCCAAAGCAGAAATATTTGCAGGTGGTTTTATACTGTCCGACAGTTTGAAAGAGGCTGATAGTTACAAATTATCGTTACTACATTATAAAGCCACAGACACATTAATAACTAAAGCCCGTCAAGAAATAATTACAAAATCGGATAAACTCGCACTCGGCGAACAAGCAAATGATATATATACTGGAGCAATTAATGTTTGCCTAAAATTATATGAACAAACAAATGAGCAGAAATATTTGCAAAAAGCCTTTTATTTTTCCGAAAAAAATAAATCATCTGTTCTTCTCGAAGCTCTTGCTGGTTCTGAGGCTCTTGAATTTTCTGGAATACCAAACACATTATTAAATTTAGAACATAAATTAAGTATTGACATCGTTAATTATATTAACCTAAAAAACAATGCAGAAAATGATAGCTTGAAAAACCAGTGGGCTTCACGGCTTTTTAAATCGCAACGTTCTTATGATAGTTTAATTTATGTTTTTGAAACACAATATCCTGAATATTATAATCTTAAATATAATAATTCGCCTGCCACCGTAGAACAAGTAGCCAAGCTGTTAGATAAAAAAACAGCAATGTTAAGTTACATAATTGGAGATAGCACAATAACAATTTTTGCAATTTCAAAAAAAGATTTTGTGGTTACACAAGTTCCAAAAATAGATAGTTTGAACGAAAAAATTAATGATTATAGATTTTGTATTTCCGAATCCGATTTATTTGTTGATGAAATATTTTATGGAACACACTGGAGTGTGGCTCTATACGAAAAACTTGCGTTTCAATTATATAATTTATTATTTCCACCTGAAATACAAGAGTTTTTAAAAGGTGGGATATTTTATGATATTGAAAATATAATAATAATTCCCGACGGACAACTTGCAACAATTCCTTTTGAAACTTTACATACAAAAAAATATAGTGCCGAATGGACAGACTGGAAAAGTAAAACCTATTTTGCAGAAATGCTGTATCTAATTAATGATTATAATATTAGTTACAGTTATTCGGCTACTTTGTTGCAATAAACAAAACCAAAAGAAAAAACAAATAAAATAGAAATAACACCATTGAAAGACTGGATTGCATTTGCCCCTGTGTTTGATGATAAAAATATAGCAGGCACAACTATACAAACAAGAAAAATATTAACTTTTAAAAATTCAGAAAAAGACAGTTTACAAACACGTAGCTATTTAACAGACGGTAGATATATTTCGCCTTTGTCTGGTTCAAAAATTGAAATTGAAACAATTTTTGAATTATACAAACAACAAGGAAAAAAAGCATTAATAAAAACACATAAAGAAGCAAATGAAGGTTTTGTAAAATTAGATGAAATGAAAAATTATAAAATTTTACATTTTGCTACACATGGCTTTGTTAATGAAGAAAAACCTGAATTATCTGGAATATTATTTGCTCAAGATACCAGCACTGTAATAAAAAGTTTACCTCATTTGTTAGCACAACAAAACGAAGGAATTTTATATCAATCTGAAATTTATAACTTAAATTTTAATGCCGACCTTGTTGTTTTATCTGCCTGCGAAACTGGTTTGGGCAAAATAACAAAAGGCGAGGGAGTTATTGGTTTAACAAGAGCTTTACTTTATGCTGGCAGTAAAAATATTATAGTTTCGTTGTGGTCGGTTAATGACAAAAGCACCTCTAAATTAATGATAAGTTTTTACGAAAACTTGTTAACTGAAAAAAAACAAGATAAATTTGCCAAAAACTTATCAGAAGCAAAACGCAAAATGATTAAAGACGGAAACTATTCGCACCCATATTTTTGGTCGCCGTTCATTTTAATAGGTGAATAATTTATTTGGCTACCTGTGTAACACCGAGTAGCCTTACTTACAACAACAAGCCTTAGCCTGAGCAAACAGGCTTTCTACAAAAAATAATTCTTATCTAACTAAAGTTTTTGTGTTCATTTTGTGATGATTACCAAAATAGTATAAAATTGACAATTCCTAACTAAAGTTTTTGTGTTCATTTTGTGATGATTATCAATGATTTGTAAAAATC
>JAOZTW010000496.1 GCA_029938985.1 Bacteroidales bacterium
TAATATTTCAAAAAAGCCTTGAACTTGACACTCGTGAAAAACGCCAAAATAATATTAAGAATTAAGAATTGGTTTACACCTTAAAATTCAATTATTTATTTTAATACACCTTATATGAAAATTTTAATTGTAGATGATAATTATTTTAATGTTTTTTTACTCCAGTCAATATTAATGGAAAATAAAATTAAGATTGTAACTGCAAATGATGGCGAGAAGGCTATTGAGGCATTAAAAAAAACTGATTTTAATTTGATATTTATGGATATTGAAATGCCAGTGATGAATGGAATAGAAACTACTAACTATATCAGAACAAAATTATCAGAACCAAAAAATAAAACACCAATAGTAGCAATAACAGCACACAATATTGAATATGAATTGATAAATAATGCTGACTTCAATTATGTAATGTTAAAAACATACGAACCAGAAAAAATAATAAAGGTCGTAAACAAATACGCTTCAAAATAGTATTTAGAAATTTAAAAAAATAAAATTAATAGTTTTATAAATTTCAAATTCCTTATTTACTAATTGATAATCAGAAATATATATATATCAACCAAAAATTTAAAACAAAAAATGGTAGATCAAAAAAGAAAAAATTTACTACGAGGATTTATTGTATCCAGCTTTATTGTTGGAATGGTATATTTAATAGTTATTTATACTATACAAATTTTTTCACAAAACCTCCCAATCAATATATTTAGTATTATTGAACTTCATAAAGCAAATTATGTTCAATATCTTATTGATATTGTACCTGGATTGTTTATGCTTGTTTCTTACAGAATAAGTAAAGTGTTTTTGTCCAAACTTAATGAAAACGAGGGAACTATAGAACGTGAGCAGATAAAAGCCAAAAAGACATATCAATTTATTGAGCAATTAAGAAAAGGAAATACTGGAATAAAATTCGACACAATTTATCAAAAAGATCAGCTTGTACAATCATTAAATAACTTGCGAGACGAACAAAAAAGAAGTAGAGAAGAAGAAACTATACGAAAAAAAGAAGACGAACAAAGACATTGGGTAAGTGAAGGACTTGCCGAGTTTGGTGCAATATTGCGTGAAAATCAGGATAATCTTGAAAAATTAACTGAAAAAATAACTACAAAAATATCAAGATATTTAGATGCTAAACAAGCAGGATTTTTTGTTGTAAAAGAAGAAGACAACACAAAATATTTTGAAATGATTGCATTTTTTGCCTTTGATAGGAAAAAATTTGCTGACAAAAAAATTCTTTGGGGCGAAGGTCTTATAGGTGCATGTGCGTTAGAGAAAAAAACAATATTTATTGATGATACCTCACATAATTTTGTAAATATTACCTCTGGTTTGGGAAAAGCAAATCCTCGTTCAGTAATTATTTCTCCAATTAAAGACGACGAGGGTGTTATTCATGGAGTTATTGAACTTGCTTCTTTTAAGGTATTTGAAAAGTTTGAACGAGATTTTATTGAACAAGTAGCAGAGAGTATAGCTTCGACAATCGCCAACATTAAAATAAATATGCAGACATCTTCACTTCTTGAAGAATCTCAAAAACAAGCCGAACTTATGGCAGAACAAGAAGAGATTATGAGATATAATATGGATCAACTTACTGCAACTCAGAAAGAAGCAGCTCTACAAAGTGACGAATTTATTAGTTTTACTAACTCTGTAAACCATACTCTTATAAGGGCTGAATACACTTTAGATGGAGAATTGACTTATGCCAATACTAAGTTTACAGAAAAAATGGCATATAGTTCTTCTAAAGAAATCATAGGTAACCATATTTCAATATTTATTAGCGATAAAGATAAAGACTGGTTTGATAGATTGTGGCAAAAACTTGTAGAAGGAGGAAGACATTATGAGGGTGATATGAAGCATATTACAAAAAAAGATGAAGAAATATGGACAATGGCTACTTATGTTAGTGTTAGAGATTTTGAAGGAAATCCGCAAAAAATACTTTTTCTTGGTATAGATAGAACAAAAGATAAGAAAGTAAATATTGACTATAAAGGACAAATTGAAGCTCTTGATCGATCAGCATTTAAAGCGACTTATTATCCAGATGGTGCTATTATTGAATTTAATGATAAAATGCTTAAATTACTTGAATATCAAACAGAAGATTTAGATACTAAAACAATTTTTGATTTTATGGAAGAAGACGACCATGATCAATTTAAAATATTGTGGAATAATATTTTGAATGGAAAACCAGTAGAGGGTCGTCACATGAGATTAACAAAAACAGGTAAAATTGTCTGGTTACGTGGAACTTATACTGTTGTTCTTGATTTATATGGCGAACCTGCCAAAGTTGTTTATATTGCAACCAATATTACAGAGCAAGTAAGAATTGAAAATGAAAACGAAGAAAAAACAGAAATATTAAAAAAACAAGAAAAAGCTCTACAAAAATCACAAATTGAGCTTTCTAAAAAATTAAGAATTGTTAGAGCAGAAATTAAAAATCAATTTAAAGAAATAGAAACGTTAAAAATACTGAATGATAATACATTAGATGGTATGCTTGACGCAGTTATTACAATTAATAAAGATGGTTATATAACATTTTTTAATAAAGCAGCAGAACAGTTGTGGAAAGTAAAACAAAAAGTTGTACTTGGACGAAAAATATCTTATTTGATAGCAGAAAAATCCCCTGTAGAAAATACTGATATGACTGAATATATTGGGAAATATCTTAGTGCAGGCAACAAATCATTACTTGGAAGCAGAACGGAAGTATATTTGATAAATAAAAATGATGAAGTTATCAATGTACTTATAACACTGTCGGAGGCTAAAATTGATGATAGATATAGTCTTACTGCATTTATTCAAAATATTGAAGTTGAATTATTTTAATTCTTTAAATATGCTAAATATTTAATAAATAACACAAATAAACACTACATTTCAATGAGGTAATTTTATTTTACCATTGATAAAAACCATTTCGGCTTTGCCAAAAACTTGTATGCCTTCAAAAATATTATTATCACAATTTTGTTTATGCGTTTTGTGTGAAATAATATTTTTAGATTTGTGATCCAAATTACTAAATCGGCATCATAGTTTTCTTTAATTTGACCTTTGTTTGAAATACCAAAAATTTTAGCTGGATTGCTTGCCGTTAATTCAACCATTTTGTTTAACGAAATTTTATTTTGCAAACCCCATAAGTATATAATAATGACAATCTATGCTCCACGCCACCAGCTCCATTTGCTATTTTTGTAAAATCATTTTTACCTAAATCTTTTTGTCCTATCAAATTAAACGAACAATGGTCTGTTCCAATAGTTTGTATAACATTTATTTTTATAGCTTTCCACAAAGCATTTTTGTCGGTAATTTTTCGTAAAGGTGGACTTAGAACAAATTTTGACGCTTCGTTAAATTCTTGATTATAAGCACTGTCATCTAATAACAGATAATGTGGACAGGTTTCTGCATAAACTTTCACACCTCTTTTTTGAGCTTTAGAAATAATTTCAATTCCTAATTTTGAAGAAACATGTACTATATATATTGGTGTGTTAATAATTTCGGCAAAACAAATTGCTCTGTTTATAGCCTCAGCCTCAGCCTCTGCGGGACGTGAAAGTGCGTGATATTTTACAGTAAGTTTACCTTCCGAAATGTATTTTTCTTTTAAATGATTAATAATCTCATCATTTTTACAATGTATTGTGATTAAGGTATTTAAACGTTTTGCAGTTTCTAATAATTTTATAAAAACTTTATTACTAATACCTATGGAGTTTTTATAGGTAAGATATACTTTAAACGAATTTACTCCAAATTATTTAACGCATTTTTCCATTTCCTGAGCTGTACGGCTTGTCCATTCTATTGGACTAACATGGAGGTAAACATTTGTTTTTGAAGTTCTTGCTTCAATTTTTCTTTTTATTAAAGCATCAACAAGAGATTGGTGTTTTTGGGGAGTTCCAAAATCAATTACAGAAGTAGTGCCTCCGTATAATGCCGCATTTGAACCTGTTAGAAAGTTGTCAGCAGTTTTACCAGCAAAAGTAGATAAGTCAAAATGTACATGTGGATCAATTGCTCCTGGAAGTATGTATTTTCCTGTGGCATCAATTATTTTAGCTTTAGCTTGTATAATATTTTTATCTATTTTTGCAATTTTCTTATTTTAGATTAAAATATCTGAAATAAAAGTATTTTTATAATTTACTATTTTTCCGTTTTTAATTATTGTTTGCATTAAAAAAATTAGGAATTAGGAATTAAGAATTGGTTTACACCTTAAAATTCAATTATTTATAAAAAATACTAAAAACTTTGTTAAAGAAAGCTTGTTTCAACTGAAAAGTCAGGAAAACTTTTTATCATAACATTAAAGCATTGATTAATTGCCTTTAATAAAAATCAAATAGTGTATTAA
>JAOZTW010000497.1 GCA_029938985.1 Bacteroidales bacterium
TAATTTTATAAATTATTGATAATCAATATAAAATGAAAGCAAAAACTTTAGTCAATTAACTCTGCAAAAGTATATTTATTATTGAATATAATTTATTTAAATAGATTTATTTTGAAAATAAAGTTGCATTATTTATTGATAAAAATAGATGGCGTTTTTCACGAGTGTCAAGTTCAAGGCTTTTTTGAAATATTAGAATTAAAGTTTCATTTTGTAAATGAGCATTTTAATATTTCAAAAGTTACGAAGAAATTGATACTTGTGAAAAACGCCAAATAGATTTAATGATTAAAAGATAAGTTGCTTCCAAGTAATTTAATTTTAAGGCATAAGCCAATCACTAAACACAAATTGTTTTTTAGATTGTTAAGTTGTAATGGATTGGATACGAACTACAAGCTCACAGCAGAAATTAGAGAAACTTAAAAATAAAGATTTTTCAAACTTTTAAAAATTTTAAAAGTCCATAATTAAAAATAAAGTATTTATAAATTTTCATAATTCAATTTATTTTTTATATTTGTATTTTTGAAATAAATAGAAAACTGTATGTAAACATCTTTTTTTAAAAGTAATTTTTCACTTAATATTTCTTAACGAAACATATTGTTAAAATAAACCTTTAAAAGTGATGTTTATAAACAGTTAGATACTTAACGTTTAATTTCTAAAACCATAATTATGAAAATAGCAGTATTAGGTTCAGGTGCAGGAGGTATGACTACAGCTTATGATTGGACAAAAGCAGGACATCAAGTGAGTCTCTTTGATTTTAAAGAATATTCCAGTAATATTGAAGCAATTAACAAAAATGGCGGTATAAATGCAGATGGTCTTTTTAATGGTCTTTTACCGTTAGAATATGCAGGCGACGACATAGCCAAAGTTATGAAAGATGCAGAAATTGTGTTTCTTGTAGGTCCTGCTTATAGTATTGTTCCGTTTGCAAATGTTTGCAAGCCGTATTTAGAAAAAGGACAATATGTTATTTTGAGTCCAAGTTCTTGTGCTGGTGCATTCGAATTTAAAAAAGAAGCAAGACTTACAATTGACGACGAGGATATAATTGTTGCCGAAACATCTACTTTACCTTACGGAGTGCGAGTTCCAGAACCAGGAAAAATCAACCTGTTAATAAAACTCAGTTCGGGTAATTTTATGTCTGCTCTACCGGCAAAATATACCGCAGATGTAGCCGAAAAATTAAAAGATGTTTATAAATTTGATATTGCCAAAAACGTATTTCAAACAAGTTTACAAAATGGTAATGCGGTAATTCATCCAACAATTACAATATTAAACGCAGCACGTGTTGAAGCAGGAGGTGGTAAATATTTGTTCTACAAAGAAGGTGTAACACCTGCCGTAGGACGACTTATTGAAGCTGTTGATAAAGAACGTATTGCAATTGGCGAAAAATTAGGAGTTGAAATTTTATCAGACCCTGTAATAAGCATAATGCAAGGATATATGATAAACGAAAATTACAGTACAGGATATTCAGACTCGCCCGTTTTTGATGTAATAAAAGCACAACCAAGTTTAAAACACAGATACTTAGACGAAGATTGTGGTTATGGTTTAGTGTTTATTGCTTCGCTTGGCAAACAAATTGGTGTGGAAACAAAAGCAATTGATGCAACCATAACTATAGCATCTATTCTCAACCAAACCGATTATGTTGCAGAAAATAAAAGAACAATGAAAAGTCTTGGGCTTGATAAACTTAACTTAGACCAATTAATTAATGCTATTTCATAATCAAGTATTTAGGCTATTAAAAACAAAATTACTCAATTATTTTTGGCTCTTATAGACAATTGAGGTCTTATTTGTTTTTGCACCAGAAGTGCAAAATATATTGATAGAAATATATAAATTTGAGTAAACTCACCCCAGCGGGGTGCAATATCCATAATATCAATTAATTCTATCGTTGTTTTGCACCGCTGGTGCAATAAAATAGATAAAAGAACTTGCTGTTTGAAAAGGTTTTATTTATTAAAATAAATAGCTCTTGATTATCTATATGAGCCTTATTTTTCATTTATTTGAAACATACCAATATTTAAAATAATTACACTAAAACCCAATCTACATAATGTATTAAGGAATTGTCAAAAAATAACTTCGGAAACTGCGTCATTATTTCACTATTTTTAGAAAATAAAATAAAGTTTCTGAACTTATTATTTTCCAATTCCTAAATACGTATATTCTTAAAATATTAAATGTGGGTTTTGGTTTATTAACTCTCCTATTTTTTCATATTCTAAAAAATTAACTGATTTATTTTTTGAAAATTTTATTTTTTTTAATTTTACACCGAAAAAATAAATATAAAGTTACATATTTGCATTGTAAAAATATTTAGGCACATTAAAATATACCTTAATCAAAATACAGAGCTTACAAGTTCTTGTTTTTTTGAATAAAAAATTATTATTTAGAATACTCCTAAAATTCAAAACTATAAACTATGAAAGTATTTCTTGGCGGCACAGTATCAGATTCTAAATGGCGTGATTATCTAATACCAAAATTAGAAATAGAATATTTCAACCCTGTTGTTGAACATTGAATATAGGAAGACCAAAAAAATGAAATAATAGAACGAGAAAACTGTGACTTTTGCCTGTATGTAATTACACCAAAAATGATGGGCTGGTATGCTCTGGCAGAAGCTATTGATGACAGCTACAAAAACTTTTGAAATACAAGCCAAAATATTAGAAACACCTGAGGACGATTGGAAGTTTACAGATAATTTTAAAATTGCTTATTGATAGCCACAGAGCCTATGTTCGCACTCACACAATACTGTTAGATAAATCATTAGACTGGGTTAAAAATTCTCATGCTACTCAACAATTGCTTGTAGGGAAAGAGAGAAATGAAGCAGAACACTTTCTGAAAAAAAGTCATCATGTTTTCAAAAACCATACAGGACACATAATTCAGCCTCCTTGCTACCCTACCGATTTGCAAGCCAATTTTATTATGGAAAGCAAAAAAAATGGTAGCAACATGCAAAGCTATCTTTTTAATTTGTCATCACCTTGATGATGCTGATATGGTAATACAAATTTCTTCTGCTATGGCCAAATATGGATTCTCTTCTTGGCTAAGTTCACGAGATATTTCTAAGGGAGAGGAATTTAATCATGCAATTCATAATGGAATGGTGCAGTCAGCAAATATGTTGTTTTTTATAAGCAAAAAATCATTAAAGTCAGATTATTGTATAAAAGAATTACTCTATATGATGATTTTTTCGCAATTAATTTTCACCAAATTTTTAATATAATAGTCAAAGATAGATTTAACAGAATCTAAGACAAAATTAGATAAGTCTTCAAGCCTTTCTTTCTTTAAAATTGGTTTTGTTAAAATGTCTCTGATTATATTTAATCCATGTCTAAAATAACTATTAGCTTTGTAACCGTGATTTTTTATTGGTATTTCTTTCTCACAAGCATCTGCATAACAACCTATAGTCAAGCATATTACAAATGCAATATTGGTTAAAGCAAATAATTTTGCTATTCTATCTGTATCTTTTAAATGTGTGTCCTCCAAGTTAAAACCTCTTTTTTTTATCGACTGAAAAAAAACTTCTATCTACCAGCGTTCTTTATAAACCTCTAAAGTTCGTTCATTTTTAGTATTAGTTAGAACCAATAAAGGGTCGTCTTCGCCATTCTTATTTTTGGAAAAATCCATTGCAATATTTAGAGTAAATCCTTTTATTTTTATATTTTTCAAAAAACATTTTCCATAAATATTTAATAATTCATCACCACGTTTTTTTTGATTTTTAAATTCAATATAATGACTTTTTGGTATTCTTATGTGAAATTTTATTTTATTTTCAATTAAAAAATAAAACCATTTTTCTCCAATAAATTCTCTATCTGCAACAATACTTCGGATACATTTGTGTCCAAAAATATCAATAAAGCGACTGAGTAAATCAATACGCTCTTGTTGATTTGTGTTTCCTTTCTTTTCTAACATTTCAAACATTATAGGAATGCTTGTTCCATTGTAATAGATAGTTAGAGCAAAAACATTTATATCTTTACTCCCAAACATCCAATTAGTTCTATCAATACAAATTCTGTATTTAGTCTGTGGAATAAAAGAAATTAACAGAATTGCAAGTTGCATATAATTAAATTCATAATCAGCAAAAAAACTTTGTATTCTTCTTATATTAGAATCTACTTTAACTTTTTTATTAAGATAAAGTGCAACTTCTCCTAATTCGACAGAACGTGTAATACACAGCACAGACCCTCTACAAATGAAGCTATAAATTTTTTTCTTGATAAATTCATTTTTTTTTCTTCAAACTCTTCTCCTTTTTCAAAAAATTGTAGTATCTTTGCATTAAATATATTTGTCATAAGGCTTATTTTCAA
>JAOZTW010000498.1 GCA_029938985.1 Bacteroidales bacterium
AAATTCAAAAGAACAAGTTTAAATGGTTAATTATTTATTTTGATATGCCTAAATAATTGATAAATTTAAAAAGAACGAGTTTAAGTAGTTAACTATTTGTTTTAATATACATAGGCGACTATTTTTCGTTTCTCCAAGCTTGAGCTTGGAGTTACATTTTTGTTATGTTAATATGCCAAAGGTGTAAACCAATTCCTAATTCTTAATTCTTAATTCTTAATTGAAATGTCGGCAATAAACAAAATAAAAGCTCCTATTAAAAATGAGATGGAAGAATTTCAGATATTTTTTAATAAAATAATGAAATCGAAAGTTTATTTGTTAGAAATAATAACCAAATATATTATCAAGACAAAGGGTAAACAAATGCGTCCAATGTTTGTTTTTCTTTCTGCAAAATTAAATGGCGACATCCAACACTCCACCTATGTTGCTGCTGCACTTATCGAACTTTTACACACCGCAACACTTGTTCACGACGATGTGGTGGATAATTCAGACAAAAGAAGAGGAGTGTTTTCTATAAAAGCACTTTGGGAATCAAAGATAGCAGTTTTGGTTGGAGACTATTTTTTGTCAAAAGGATTGCTTTTGGCGGTGGATAACAACGAGTTTGATTTATTAAGAATATTATCTGAAGCGGTAAAAGAAATGGCAGAAGGCGAACTTGTTCAATTAGAAAAATCAAGAAGTTTGAATATTACAGAAGATATATATTTTGACATTATTAGAAAAAAAACAGCTACTCTCATAGCCTCGTCAACTGCTTCGGGAGCTAAATCGGTTGGAGCATCTGCCGAGCAGGTTGATAAAATGAGTAATTTTGGTGTTTTTATTGGAATTGCTTTTCAAATAAAAGACGATTTGTTTGATTATCAAACTAATAACTTAATTGGAAAACCTGTAGGAAACGACATTCAAGAAAAAAAAATGACATTACCTTTAATTTTTGCACTACAGAAAGCTTCAAAAATTGAAAAAAGAAAAATACTTAGGCTGGTAAAGAAAAAGAATAAATCGCACAAAGATATTAATTTTGTAATTTCGTATGTAAAAAAATCTGGAGGAGTGGAATATGCTGAAAATAAAATGAATGAATATAAAAATAATGCCATTGATATACTTAATTATTACGAAGAAAGTACCACAAAACAAGCTCTCCTTGAGCTGGTTAATTATACTATTTCAAGAAAAAAATAAAAATAGTTGTAAAGACAAGGTATGCCTTATCTCTACAATAATTTTTATTTTAATACAAAAAATTGTTCATTAATTTATGAGATGAAAATCGCCAAACTTTAAATCCTATTTTAAGGAAAATAAAAATTTGTTGTATTAAAAACATTAAAATTATATTTAAAATGGTGGTCATATATAAATCGCCTGCAAGCAAAAAATACGAACCAATTAAAATTCCAGAAGGTAATATCAAAAACAAAAGGAGTGAATAGGTTTTTAGAAAATTGTAAAAAATAAATCTTATTGCATAAATAACTCCCTTAAAAATATTATTACTTCGGTTTGTGAAAACGAAAAATTTAGCATAATCATTTATCATTAAGATAATTAAAAAGAAAAACAAATGTATAAACATAGCAGTAGCAGCCATGATATAATAAGAGTTTTCGGAAGTAAAATATGAAGAGAGAGCTACTGAAATATAATAAAAAGCAGGATAAATAATTGCAATTATTAAAATATGAAAAACTAATGATAAGATATTTATTCCAAAAAATTTTATAAAATTTCGTAATGAAGCGATTAAAAAAGTTGTTATATTAAATTTTGCATCAACTATTGTTTGGAAAACTCCACCAGTAACAAAAACACTTAATAACCAATATATTAACACAAACCATTGTATTTGACAAAAAATATTGATAAAAACATCTAATGATTGATTTGATATATCAACAAAAAAGGAAAAATCAAATTGTTTAAGAATTGTTTCTCGTTCAAGTGAATGACCTACAGATAAATGCAACGAATTAAAAAATGAAATTGCAAGTAAAATTGCAACAACAAAATTTATTGTGTACAAAATAAAAATCATTCTATACAAACGAACAGAATTTAAAAATCCTTTTATATATGCTTTAAAAATATTCATCTTTTTATGAAATAACACTCATTATTTGTAATATATTTTGTAGAAAAAACAAAAATTTGACTGTCCATTTAATATTTGCTCTTTGGTCGGTCTTAATATCTAAACTGTTATTTATTCTATTTACATCAATGGTTAACTTGTTGTTATAATCTGCTTTTGCAGAAATTATTTTTGCATCACTTGTATAACTTAGAATTTTTGAACGACTATTTCCGTCCCAGTTTACTGTTTTTTTTGAACCATCATCAAAATTTATAAGTATTTCAATTGGCATTTTAACCTCTCCCAGACGATAAATTGTTACTTCTGATTTGTATTTAAAGATGCTTTGTTCATGTTCAACCAATAATTTAATTTTGTTTTTATCATAAACACCAATATTGTTTTCTTCAATTTTTGTGTTGGTTATTGATGCTAATTGATAATCGCAAACTCCTGTACCATACAGTACTTGCTGAAAAAACCAATTCATATTTTTACCAAAAGTATTGCCATGAGTTTGTAACACAATTTCGTTTACAATATTAATAAAATCGGTGGCACATGGGTGTTTAAACTTCCAACGGTCAAAATATGTTTTCATTATTTGTTCCATCGTTTCGTTGCCAATTATATTTTCGAGAGTTTTTAAAAAAGTAGCTGGTTTGCTATAACTAAATATATGATAACTATTTCCTGTATATTCCCAAGCATATCTCGCTGATGCCAAAAAACTTGGATTGTGATAGCTAACATAAGCGGCTCTTTTAGTTTCAAAATCAGAAATATTTATACCATACAAATTAAAAGATGGAGCGTATTCTTCCATTATTTTTGCCTCCATATAAGAATTTATCCCTTCGTCCAGCCAGGGTTCTTCAAACTCGTTTGAGGCAATTAATCCCATAAAATAATTATGTCCTATTTCGTGAATAGTTGTTGCTTCGGGTAACTTAATAAAGTTTGGAAATCCAGATATTGAGGCAGTTGTAATTAAACAAGGATATTCCATTCCCGACGAATTTAGTCCCTTGATAGGTACATCTACAATTGTCAAATTAGGATACGGATAACTTCCTAAATGTTTGTTAAAATATTCCAATGCAAAAAATGCGGAATTAAAATGCCTTTCAATAAATGATTTATGTTCTTTGGGTATCAATAATTTGACGTTAATATTATTCCATTTTCGTTCTTCTACAATAAATGATTTATATGCAGTCCAAGCGAAGTCAATAACATCTTCTGCTCTGTATCTCAAGGTTTTTGTTCCATTTAAATTGTCAATTTCGTTTAGTAATATTCCTGTAGTACCTACAACATAATCTTCTGGTAGTGTAATATTTACATTATAAACTCCAAAATTTGCATAAAACTCTGAATTGGCATGAAATTGATGACAATTCCATTTTGTCTCTCCCATGTTTCTCATTCCTTTATGTTCTAAAACACCAATTTTAGGAAACCATTGTGCTATAAAAAAATAGTTATCAGCATAGCCTGTTCGTGCTACGATTTCTGGTAGTTTTACTATAAATTTAATTTTAATTTTAATTTCCTGAAATGGTTTTATTCCACTGTTTAAAGCAGTTGAAAAAACAGTTTTATCATATTTATTAGAGTCATCAGGTTGAATAAATTTAATTTTATCTGTCAGATTTTCTCCATCTATTATTTCTATTGATATAATATCTATCCAGCCCCAAGCAGAGTTTTTGTTATTAGAAAAGCGTGATGATTCACGCATAAAAGTAGATTTTTTGTTTTTAAAAGCGTTCATATATAGGTGAAAATGCAAGTCGTTTACAATATCCACAGAACTGTTTCGCCAGTCTAATATAAGTTCACTGGTGAGTAATTTATTTTCTGTATTTAATTCTACATCAATAGTATAATTTGCTATTCTATCGCTCAATGCTTCTTGAAAAATAATTTGAGAAAATATATTTGATGTAAATAATAGTAATAATATTATGATATTTATTTTTTTCATCTATTGTTTTTATTCTTCACTAAGACAATTTTTGTGCCTTAGTGTTTATTAGCCCAATAAAAAACCTGAATAATTTTAAATTATTCAGGTTGTGGATTTGTAAAAAAACAGATGAACTATTTAGACTATGTTAAGTGAAAAAGAAAAAATAACTACCCCCGATTTACTTGTTTATTTTTCCATTTACTTAAAAGTCGGGAAAACTTTTTAATATTTATCTGTCAAAAATTTACTTGATTTTTTATATCAATTTTATATGCAATATATGTTGTAAAGACAAGGTAAGGAATGATACAATTATTCAATGGTTCAATGATACAATTATATGATTATAAAC
>JAOZTW010000499.1 GCA_029938985.1 Bacteroidales bacterium
ATTAAATCTCGGTTGTCCTTGCGAATAACCAATTACTACAACTGTTATTAACAGAAGCATTAAAATACTTCCTTTTTTAAATAAATTTGTTTTCATTTTTAATTGTTTTTTAATTTTAAAGATTAATAAATTTGTTTAACTTTGTACACTATCAAAAGGTAGAATAACAGTAAAAGGAAACAATTAAAAAAAACATATATTGTAACATATTGTATATGAGTACTAAAAAAACAAAGATAAAATAGCTTGTTTCCTTTTTGCTTATTTTTATCTTTAAAATATGTATAAAGAATTATATATTAATTTAGAATCTGGCAATTTTGAAAGACGAGTTGGTTGGCTTTATAATGAAAAAAGATACTATTATTAATGTTTATTTTAAAAGTGTTGGAATATAAAAAAAATATATATATATATAAACTGTCGGCGTGGCTTTAAGCCACACCGACAGTAATTTATTGTCCAACTTTAAACGGGTAGCTAAATTTAAAAATGCTTATTTTTTAGTTTTATTTCATAACCATATTCTTTTTCGTATTGTTTTTCAACTTCGTCCCAAGTTACAGCATTTTGTGTATTTTGTTTATGGTCTTCTATTCTATTTTTTAAAAGTTCTTTAATTTCAGGTGAAATTTCATCTTCTAAATTTTGTATAGTTTTACTTTGTAGGTCTTCTGCGTATTTTGTTGATAGAAAATCTATATAATCTAATACTTGTGCTTGTATAGTGATAGGTAAAATATTAAATCGTTCCAAAATAAATTCATTTTGATATTTTCTTTTTTTATTATTTATTTGAACTGTTGTTTCCATAAATCTGGTTTTAAAATTAGCATATTTAATTAATGCAAATTTACATAAAAAATTATTTATTTTGATATACCTTAAGACCTTTTTTTCTAAAAATAATACTTTTGTATGCTACTAAAGGTAGAATAACAGTAAAAGGAAACAATTAAAAAAAACATATATTGTAAACTATTGTATATAAGTACCAAAAAAACAAAAATAAAATAGCTTGTTTCCTTTTTGCTTATTTTTATCTTTAATATATAGTTATATAATTATTTAAAAAATCTGGCTATTTAAAAAAATGCCGAAATACTTTTATATTTGAAATATGTATAAAGAATTATATATTAATTTAGAATCTGGCAATTTTGAAAAAGCAAGTTCTATTGTGTTTTCCGATTTAAAAGATGAGTTGGTTGGCTTTATAATGAAAAAAGCGGCTATTAACAATAAATCGGAAGCACTCACAATATTAATAGACAGCCTTTATGATATACAAACAAAAATTGAGACTAAAAAATTTGTTTATCAAAACGAGAGTGCTTTTAAATCTTATTTTAAAGAAGCTTGTTTTTTTAAAGTTAAGGAATATAAAAAAGAAAAAATAAAATATTCAAAATTTGTTGTTTCGGATAAAATATTAGAAATGCAAAGCACAACAGATTTTGAACAGAACGAGATGGAGGATTATGAAAATAGATATAAAGAAAATCAAAGAAAAGAATACAAAAAAATAAAAAAAGATTATGGACTACCATTAAAAGCAAACAAAAATGATAGTCCTATAAAAAATTTTGCTATTTTTCATAAATTGTCAACAAAAGAACAAGTAATAGTTTTGCTAAAAATAGTATTAAAAATGCCTTTTAAAGATATTTTTGATGTAATAGGCGGAATTTATAAAATAAAAAGCGTAGATGTATGTAAAACAACATACTACCGTTGTAGGAGAAAAATAAAACTTTAAAAAAAATTATGCTAACAGATAAAGATTATATTTTAATAAATAAATTTATAGACCGCAATTTAAGCAAAAAAGAAATTGTGGAACTTAAAGAACAGTTTAATAAAAATAAAGAATTTGCTGAAGAAATAAAGTTACAAACAGATTTTGATATTGCCTTACACACTTTTGTTAAGGGACAAAAAAAAAATAATAAAACAAAAATTGTTTCTATAAATAGATTTGCTCCGTTGGGATATGTGGCAAGTATAATTTTTTTGATTACAACTACTTTTTTTGCATATAAATATTTTGAAACAACAACCGTAAAATATACAACCGAAATAGTAAAAATTGATATTGCAAGTTTAAGTGGCAATAAAAACAATTATGACATAGCATATCTATTTTATAATTCAGAAGAATTAGATAGTGCCTTGATTTATTTTAACTTATCCTTAAAAAATGGAAACCAAATAGCTTATTCAAAACTTGCAAAAGGGTATATTTTTTATGCTAAATATAATAAAACAAAGCAAAATAATTTTCTGGACAGTTGTATAACTATTTTTGAAGAGCTACAACCTTTGTTTTGTAATAATAAAAATAGTTATAACTGCGAGCAATGTAATTTATATCTTGCTAATTCTTATTTACTTAAAAATAATAATAAAGAGGCAAATAAATATTTTTATTTACTTTTTAAAAATGGAAACAAAGATATAATAAGATATATGCGTGACGAAAATTTTTTCTTATGGTTTAACTGGAAATATATAAAATAATGGTAAATAAAAAAAAAATAGCTACTTTAATCAACATATTATTAATTGTTTTTTCTCTTAGTGCACAAAACAAAAAAGCTTTACTTATTGGCGTTTCTGAATATAAGCACTGGACAACAATAGAATCAGAAAATAATATATTGTATTACAAGCTTGCCTTAAAATTGGCAAACTACAAACGGAACAACATAACTGTTATAACAAATAAAAAAGCCGATTCGCAAGGCATAATAAATGAATTACTGAAATTAGAAAGAACAGTTGTTGCAGGAGATAATGTTTTTATTGCTTTTTGTGGACATGGAACAAATATAGAAGATTTTAATAAAGACGAAATTCAAACTGACAACGATGGTTTAGACGAGGTGCTGGTAAGCTATGACACGCCTGCCGAATATATGGCAACCTTTAATTATATAACCGATGATACTATTAATTATTATCTTACCAAAATACGAAAAAAAGCGAGCAAAACAGGGCAAGTAATATTTATTGCCGAATCTTGTTTGTCGGGGGGAGTAGAACGTAGGGTAAATTTGGAATACAAATATTACAACTATGGACCTCCTATTGTTAAAGATTTTAACCCAGATATTGAATATGAAAATGCAAAAATACAGTTTGAAGAATTTCTGGAAAATAAATCTATCGAATTAGCACCATTAGTAGTAATGACTGCCTGCCAGCCATACGAAAAAGCAAGAATTCAGCCAATAAATAACTCACATCTTGGAGAAGAAGAAATAATGATAGGACTTTTTACTTACGCTTTTTGCAGTGCATTTATAAAAAGTAACAATAACTGGGACTATAATAAACTGTTTCAGAACATAAAAACTACAATGGATAGTTATACCCCTTTTAATCAACAAAACCCATATAGCATAGGAGACCTTAATATTCACATAAAAAAATAAACCAATGAAAAAAATAATTTTTATTCTGTTTCTATCAACTGTTGTTGTGTTTTCTTTTGCACAAGAAAGAAGCAAGAGAGAACAAAAAAAAGAAATCAAATTATTAAAAAAAGAGAACAAATTATTAAAATTAGAAAATGAAAGTTTAGAGGCAATGTTTGCAGGTGACTTCACTGTTGCACACAAAAAGTATAAGAAGTTATTAAAAATTTACCAAAAAGACGAAGGAAAATATTATTCGGATATAATCGCAGTTTTTAGCAATATATCATTTAATTATCAACAACAAGGTTTATACTATAAGCAATTAGAAACTTGTAAAATAAGACATGAATATCTGCTTGATAGTATAGATAATTATTTGCCAGAATATACCGAAGCATGTTTAGAATACGCAAGAGTCTACGAAATACTTGGAGATATAAATAAGGTAATAACAATATTAGAAGAAGCATTATCAGTTTTTGAGACAAAAAATATTTACAATTGTGATTATATTGGAATAGTCTCTCCACTTTCTATATTATATATGGCTACAATCGACTTAGAAAAAGCCGAACATTTATTTGAAAAAGTAAAAAAAATACAATTATTAGATGTTGATTGTTATAATAATGTGGGATTGTACTTTACAGAATTTTTGTTTTTGTACAGTAAAGGAAATTTAGAAGAGGCAATTTTATGTTTAGATAAAATCCCTAATTTTTTAAGAGTTCAAGATATGGAAGAGAGTGCTATTGCGGCACAGTATTATACTCAAAAAGGCTTATATCTAATTGAGTTAGGAAAATATTATCAAGCAGAACCGATACTGTTAAGAGCTAAAGAAATATTTGAATTGTTAGAAATAACTAAAATCCCTGAATATTCTAATACACTAAACGCTATAGGAATGTCATATATTTATTTGGGTATTACAGATAAAGCAGAGTCTTATTTATTAAAAGCATTAGAAAACAACTATGCAATAACAC
>JAOZTW010000500.1 GCA_029938985.1 Bacteroidales bacterium
TGTTTTTATTGAATATTAATATGTTGATTTTTAATATATTATCTTTTTGTAGAAATATTACAACTGTTTGATAATTATATTATTATGAAAGCAAAAACTTTAGTAAAATAAATAATTGACAAATTTAAATGAAGTTATTTGTTTTTAATATGCAGAAATTCTTGTTTATCAAGTGCATTCCTAATAATATTATGTTGTAAAACACGTTTTTAAAAATTTTTGTAAATAATTTAAATTTAAGGTGTAAACCAATTCTTAATTCCAAAATGCAGTTTATTCTGCAACACAAAAATAACATTAAACATTGAAATCATAAAACCCTTAAACTCTAAACAAAATGAAGAAAAACATTAAAAATTTAGTATTAACTTTTGTCATTGGTATGCTCGGAGGTCTTGTTGCCTTTGGAATTGCATCAACATTTGATAAAGATATTGAAAAAGAAGAAAATCATTTAGATTTGAAAAAGAATAATAATGTACGGTTTGCAAATCATAATAGTACAACTATTGTAAACGGAGGAATTGATTTTACAGAAATTGCTCCACAGGCGACAAATGCAGTTGTACATGTTAAAACTCAGTATCAAAGCGATTATAATCCTTATGCTTTTTTATTTGGAGGAAAATCCGATGATATGCCAGCTTTAGAAGCAAGTGGTTCGGGAGTAATTATATCACAAGACGGTTATATTGTTACCAACAATCATGTTGTAGAGAAAGCAACAGAGCTGAAAGTAATATTGAATGACAAAAGAAGTTATGCCGCAAAAATAATAGGACGTGACCCCGCAACAGATTTAGCTCTTCTAAAAATAGAAGAAGAAGGTTTATCTATCTTAGAATTTGGTAACTCCGACGAACTTAAAGTAGGCGAATGGGTACTTGCTATTGGCAACCCATTCAACCTAACATCAACAGTAACAGCTGGTATTGTTAGTGCTAAAGCTCGTAGTATTAGTATTTTGGACAAAAGATATGCAATAGAATCATTTATTCAAACCGATGCGGCAGTAAATCCAGGAAACAGTGGTGGAGCATTAATTAATACTGATGGACGATTAATTGGAATTAACACAGCAATTGCTTCTTCAACAGGTGCTTTTGCCGGATATTCTTTTGCTGTACCTGTTAGTATTGTCAAAAAAGTTATTTCAGACCTCATAGAATACGGAACTGTTCAAAGAGCTTTACTCGGTATTCAGGTTACTAATTTAACAACTGAGCTTGCCGAAGAACATGATATTGATAACCTCGAAGGTGTGTATGTTGCCGAACTAACAAAAGATGGAGCTGCAGAAGAAGCAGGGCTTTTGGTTGGTGATGTTATTCTTAAAATTGAAGAAGTAATTATTAATGAAGTGCCAGAATTGTTAGAAAAAATTGGACAATATCGTCCAGGGGATAATATTATTGTTACTGTAAAAAGAGCTGGTAAAATAGAATCCATTACCGTTATTTTACATAATCAAACAGGTGGCACAGATATACTCACAACTGACCGAATAGATGTGCTTGGAGCTGTTTTTGAAGATATTACTGATACAGATAAAGAAAATTTAGAATTAGAAAACGGTGTTAAGGTGGTAGAAATTGGTGAAGGAAAATTTAAAAGTGCAGGAGTAAAAGAAGGTTATATTATCACATCTATTAACGACACACCAGTTTATCAAGTTGAAGATGTGAAAAAAATAATAAATAAAATTAGAGGCGGTGTTTATATCGAAGGAATTTATCCTGATGGAAAAACAAGTTATTATGCTTTTGGTTTAAAGTAACAATTTTGAGCGTTTTTCACGAGTATCAAGCTCAAGGAACCTTTTTGAAATATTAGAATTAAAGTTTTCCTTTGTAAATGTGCATTTTAATATTTCAAAAGTAACGAAGAAATTGATACTTGTGAAAAATGCCAAAATATTTTACTGTAGTTGCTGTTTTATTTGCTGGGTTTACTGTAGTTGCAGATTTATCTGTGACATTATATTATTTATGTTATTCATTTATTGCTATTTGGTTTTAATAAAAAAATAATGTTTTTGGTTAAAACCAAATAGAATGTAAAAGTTTTATTAATACATTTTACAGGAATGTTGGGGGTAATTTCCCAAACTCCCTGATAAACATTTTAGATTTTGTCCGCTTGTGTGCTTGAGGCACACTACTGGACAAAATCTAAAATGTTATTTAGCTTGTTTTTTGACTACTTAATATGTAAACTATTGATTATGAGCAATACGAAAGCCTGTGCTACGGTTACTGTTATGGGGCGGAAAGCTTGAACGAAAAGTAACATGACATAAATTAACGTTATAATACCAGCTGCCTCCACGCGCCACACGAGAAGTTCCAGTTGAAGCACCAGTTGGATTGGTTTGTGATGAATAAGAATTATCTCCATACCAGTCCGAACACCACTCTGTTACGTTACCACTCATGTCGTAAATTCCGAGTTTGTTTGGTTTTTTTGTTCCAACTATATGTGTTGTACTGTTTGAATTAACATTGTACCAAGCAACATCATCAGGTGTTTTGCTACCAGAATATTGATATACATTGCCGTGCGTATCTACGCCTCCTCGTGCAGCATACTCCCATTCTGCTTCGGTAGGTAGTCTGCCACCAGCCCACTTGCAATATTCGTTTGCACCATACCAAGTTATGAATATTACTGGACATTTTTTATCATTTACAAAACTACTTTTTTTCAAAAAAAAATGTCCCTTTTGATATCCTATTGCACAATGGGCATTGTCCATATCTATCAATTTATTGTTATTGTGTATTCCATCACTACTACAATCTATTGCATTCAAAAAATTTATAAACTCTTCATTTGTAATTTCATATTTGCCAATATAAAAATCGGAAACTATTACATCGTATTCAGGTTTATCTTTTTTACTTTGCATGTTAAAAGTTCCTCCTTTTACAAATATCATTTCTACACCTTTTAATATTAGGACTGGTTTTGTTACAACAGGCTTGTCAGGTAAAATTATTTCTGGTTGTGTAGTAATAACTTGGTTGCCAAACATCTTTTTGTTTTTTTTAAGCTCTGCTTCCGAAAATTCGTTTTTTTCGGTGTAAACATACTGCAAACTTGTCATATTTTTCATTGCAGATGGTAGAGTATTAATTTTGTTTTGTTGTATGTTTAGTTCATTCAAATTTTGTAGTTCTGCTATGCCGTTGGGCAGGCTGGTAATATAGTTTTGTTGCAAATTTAAAGTTTTTAAATTTTGTAGTTTTCCTATTTCGTTGGGCAAAGCTGTTAGTTTGTTGTTGTTGGCATCTAAATATATAAGGTTTTCCAAACCTGCTATTTGGGGAGATATATTTTCTAAGTTATTGCTATAAAGCCACAAAAATTTTAGTTTTTTCAGTTTCCATATTTCTTTTGGTAGCTCCGATAAACTATTGCAACCCAAACTTAAATAAACCAACTCTTGTAGTTTTCCTATTTCTTTTGGTATAACTCTAATTTGGTTGTTATGCAGTCTTAAATCTTGTAACTTTTTTAACTTTCCTATTTCTTTTGGTAGTTTTGTTAATTGGTTATCCCAAATATACAACACCTCCAAGTTTTTCAGGTTTGATATTTCGGTAGGTAAATATCGTATTTCATTATTGTACAATCCAAGTGTTTTTAAGTTGTTCAACAAACACAACACATTGGGATATCTTGAAATTTTATTATCATTTAGTCTCAATACATTTATTGTTTGTAGCTCTCCTAATTCGTTGGGTAGCTGGCTTATATCATTGTTTTCCAAACTTAAAGTATGCAGTTTTGTCAATTTATTAATTTCTTTGGGTATGGTTTCTAATTGGCAATAGTTAATAGATAAAAGCTCCAAGTTTTGCAATTGAAATACTATGCTTGGTATGGCAGTGTAATTATTGTTTGCTTTGGCTGTACCGCTTATATTCAAATATTTTAGATTTGTATATCTAATTATTTTTTCATTAACAATACTATTGCCATAATTTTTAATTTCCAAACCTGTAATTTTATGATTATAAATGCTTGGTATTTGCTCAATAGAATCTACAATAATATTTATATCAGTTAGCAAAAGCAAATTGTCCATTATTGCAAAAGCACTATCAATATCTAAATCGGGATTGCCTGTTAGGTTTATGCTTTTTATTCGTTTGCATTCTATTATACTAACTGGCAAATATTTTATATTTTTATTAGATAAATCAAGCGTGTCTATATCCTCCAAAAGCCAATCTCCCCAGTAAGTTTTTTGTTGGTTTTGGCAGGCAGCATTATCAAAAATTGCATACTCCATTTTTGTTTTCATTGTTTTGTTTAAACCAAGCAAACTATCTGTTATAGCTTCTTGTTTTTTTATTCCTGCAATAGATTTATCCATACCTTCTTCACATTGCTTTTCTACATCT
>JAOZTW010000044.1 GCA_029938985.1 Bacteroidales bacterium
TTCCGTAAGGTATTCGTTTTTTCATTGTTGTTTTTTTAAAAAATTTTAATTTTATTGTCAATTTTTAAAATTAAAAAATGGAAATAATTTATAAAATTAAAAAAAAATATTAATTTTGCATAAAAAAAAGAAAAAAATGAAAATAAAACTTATAAAAACAGGAAATAAAAAGATTCATGTTGTTAAATTAATCAAAGATTTAACTGATTTAGGTTTGCGTGAAAGTAAAGAAATTTCGGAAACACCAAATTATATTTTTGAAGTAAGTAATTCAAAATTAAGCTTTTCTAATATTGAAAGTAATTTTAAAAGAATTGGAGCTAAAGTAGAGTTGGTGTCTGGAAATAATGTTGTTTTAGAAAATGATAATGAAAATCTGAAAATAAAACTTATAAAAACAGGAAATAAAAAGATTCATGTTGTTAAATTAATCAAAGATTTAACTGATTTAGGTTTGCGTGAAAGTAAAGAAATTTCGGAAACACCAAATTATATTTTTGAAGTAAGTAATTCAAAATTAAGCTTTTCTAATATTGAAAGTAATTTTAAAAGAATTGGAGCTAAAGTAGAGTTGGTGTCTGGAAATAATATTAGAAAATTGATTTCTAAACAAAATATTTCTCTCACAACATATACAGTTAAAGTAAAAACATCTGGAAAAAGTAAAATTGAAACTATAAAAATTATACGAAAATATTCAAGTTTAGGTTTGGCGGTGGCAAAAAGTTTGGTTGATAATTTACCTGCAGAATTTTATGTAAAATTATCTACAAAATTATGTTTAGAATTAAAAGAGGATTTTAATAAAAACAGTGTCAAGCATACTGTTGAAAATAAAGCAACTGAAGTAGCTACTTCTAATGATTTTATTAGTAAACCAGAACCAGTTTTTGAAAAAGATAATACTGTAAATCTGAGAATTACAATAGAAGATGTGTCTGAAAAAAGTCAACTAACAAGATTGTTACGTTCTGTATTTGAATTAAGTTTTTGGGAGGCTATAAAGTTCACAAAAAAATCAAATAATATTATTTACTGTACAATTTTGGAATCTAAAATAGAAGTTCTAAAAAATAAATTGTCAAAATCAGAAACCAATATTGAAATTAAGATAATTCCTCCAAATAGCTTTATACCAAGCAATGCTATTTTTACAAAAGTAAAAAATGATTAAAATAAGCATTTTTCACAAGTACAAATATTTGTGTTATTTGTGAAAAATGCCAATTTTTAAAAAGCATTAATAAAATATTATGTGTTTTCTACAATTGCAAAAATAATTATAGATGCGATGTAAGGCATATTAAAAACCTTCAGCAAGTATCATTACAAGCATAAATAACATATAAGCAGAAAAACCTACAGCAGAGATAATTAAGCCAATCAAACTCATTGTTTTTCCAATTTTAATATTTTTAATTGATTTTTCAGAATATTTTCCAGGCGAAAGTTCTACGTCTTTGTTGCCTTTGCTAGCCAAAACAAGTCCGATAATTCCTGTTATTATTCCTCCTCCAAGTGTGCACGATAAAGCGGTAGTTACCAATGATATAATACCAAGTATTAAAGTAGCTAGTCCCATTGGTGCATCTGGTTTTAAACCATCATTTTGTGTAAAAGTTGTGTTTTCCATGATAAAAAAAATTTAATTAGTTAGTAAATGAATAATATAATTGAATACAATAATAAAAAGTGTAGTATAAAAAGTGTATAATAATAATTTTCTAAATTTTTTTCCTTTTTTAATAATAAATAAAATAAGGAAAATAAAAGTAAATATTAACGGTATTAAAGCTGGATATTCTTTAATACTTTGTAAAACATTTCCTTTTAATAACTCTAATATTGAAGTTTGTAACCCACAGCCAAAACATCTTATTCCTAAATATTTGCGATACATACAACTGGCTTGATGTTGCTCAATCCATAGTACAAAATTTTGCCACATATAAATTTATGTTTTAAATTTTAATTTTTCAATTTCTCTTGTTAATTCAGTCAGTTGAATATCAATTTGTTTGTCCGATAAGTTTAATAATTCTTGTAATTCTGTTGCAACTATTTGTTTTAATATTTCTATTTTTTTAATATTAAAATGTAGCATTCCTGTACGTCGGATAAAAAAATCGGAAATATTTGTAACCATTTCATAATTTACGGTATAATATACTTCTGCTTTTATCCAAGCTTTTTTCCAATCTCTAATTTCGTTATAAAAATCAAAGGCGTAGTTTGTGATTCTATCAATATTTGTACCATACTTATAAAATAATTGTTTAAAATCTTTCATTGAAATATTTGCATGTTTTGCTTCATCGTATTTTTTATCCGCAAATTCGACTAAAGCTCTCAAAGAATAATCAAATTCAAAATCTCCTCCCGATAATTTAATATTTTTTGTAATACAATCTCCTATTTTTTTATTATATTCGTTATCCAATTTTTTTGCTATAATATCAATTACTTTTTTCGACATTAAACGATAACCAGTTAGTTTTCCGCCAGCAATTGACAGTAAACCAGAATCGGAGTAGAAAATTTCATCTTTTCGAGATAGTTCAGAAGGTTTTTTCCCATCCTCATGAATTAGTGGTCTCAAACCCGCCCATGCAGATTCTATGTCTGCAAGTTTTAAATTTGCAGTTGGAGCAAGTCTGTTTATTGCATCAAGCAAATATTGTGCATCATGCTTTGTAACAGTAGGATTGTTGTAGTTATTTACATAATTAGTATCAGTAGTTCCAATGTAAACAATATTAAAACGAGGAATTGCAAACACCATTCGTTTATCGCCAACATCAAAATATAAGGCATGGTTTAGATTGAAACGTTTTTTTGGAATAACAATATGAACACCTTTAGTTATATGTAAACGTTTTCCTGTTAAAGAATTATCTTTTTTACGCATTTTATCAACCCATACTCCTGTTGCATTTACAATATATTTACCTGATATAGTGTAGTTTTCATTTCCAATAGTGTCATTTATTTGAACTCCAGTTACTTTTTTGTTTTTATTATAAATAAAATTTTCAACATTAGTATAATTAATAGCTTTTGCACCAAGTTGAACTGCTTTTTTCATTACTTCAATAGTTAATCTTGCATCATCTGTTTTGTATTCGTAGTAAACAGCTCCGCTTTTAAGTAGTTCACTATCAATAAGTGGTTCTTTTTTTAGTGTTTCTTTACGAGACAGCATTCGTCTATGTTCTTCTTTTTTTACTCCAGCCAAAAAATCATAAACATATAAAGCTATTGAAGTAGTAAATTCTCCTAAGTTTCCATCTTTTATTATTGGCAAAAGCATTTTTTCGGGCAAAACAATATGAGACGCATTTTTGTGAACAACTTCTCGTTCTCGCCCAACTTCTTTTACTATTCCAAGTTCTAAATGTTCCAAGTACCTTAATCCGCCATGCACCAATTTGGTTGAGCGACTGCTTGTTCCAGAAGCAAAATCGTTTTTTTCGAACAAAACAACAGACAAACCTCGTGATGCTGCATCAAGTGCAATACCTGCACCTGTTATGCCTCCACCCACAATTATTAAATCAAATTTTGTATATTTAACTTCATTTAAGGTTTTTTTTCGTTCTTTTGCCGAAAATTTTATTTCTTTGTTCATTCTTTTGTCAATTTAATACATTTGTTATGAAAAAATATATTATTCCTTTTACTATTTTAACCTTGTTTATAATGTCTTGTGCCCAACCTGGTACACTTACTGGAGGCGACAAAGATACGATTCCTCCGTTTATAAAAAAAAGTATTCCAACAAAAGATGGATTAAATTTTCAGGACAATAAAATTGTTATAAAATTTGATGAATATTTTGAATTTAATAAAATTGAATCTCAATTTTTTTCGTCTCCTCCTCAAGAGGAAAAACCGAAATTCAAAATTTATGGTAAAAAATTAATTGTTTCGTTCAAAGAAGAGTTGAAAGATTCGGTAACATACACACTCGAATTTGGGAGTTCAGTTAAAGATTTTAATGAAGGAAATATGATGAAGAACTTGAAATTTGTTTTTTCAACTTACGATGTTTTGGATACTCTTTCTATTGCTGGATATATAAAAACTGCTGATACTGACCAAGCTATATCAGATGTATTTGTTATGATTTACGAAAAAAATATAGATTCCCTGCCTTATCAAGTTTTACCTGAATATATATCAAAAACAGATAGTTCGGGTTATTATAAAATAGATAATATAAAAGCTAATAATTACAAAATATTTGCACTTAAAGATGTAAATAACAATATGATGTATGACAATCCAGATGAAGAGATTGCATTTTTAGACTCCTTGTTTTTACCGTCTGCCAAACTAATTAGTAATGTTGATACTTTAAAGGCGGGTACAATTTTATTTAATTCTGAAGATAAAAAATTAATAGATACTTTGCAACAGGATAGTATTTTATATAGCAATAAAATAATATTTTCGCCCAACAATATTTCGCTCCGTCTGTTTGCAGAAGATAACAAACCTCAATTTATAGTACGAAATTCAAGAAATTTTAAAGGAAATGCTTTATTTGTTTTTAACAAAACTTTGATAAATGACAGTATCACAATTAGTCCAATAAATTTTACTGAAAATAATTTTTGTTTTACCGAAAAATTTGAAGTGCAAGATTCTATTATTTTTTGGACAAGCGATAGTAGTATTTATAATCTTGACAGTCTGAGTTTTGCAGTCAGTTACCTACAGCGAGACTCTGCCGAAAATCTAAATTTAGAAACAGACACAGTTTCTTTAAAATACAAAGCAAAACAACGAGATTCTATTCCTTTTGTTGTTAATAATAATATTACAGATGTGTTTGATTTATTTGCAAATATAAATCTACAAATTCCTGCTCTTGTTAGCTCTTTTGATACTACAAAAATTGCGTTATATCAATTAATTGACACATTAATTGAAGATACAAAAACTCAAAAAATGAAAATTGTTAGAACCACAAATGATAGTTTGATTTTGTATTTTGCACGTCCCTTAATTGATAGCCTGAAAATTATTCAATACAATAATTCTGACATCAAAGATGCTTTTTCAATTTTTCCAAACAAAACAAACGATACAATTATTTGCAAAATAAATGATTATGAAATTATACATACAGATACATTAAAGATTAATATTCAATATGATAACTTAACTTTTTTTGATGTAATACAAAAATTTAGTGAAAACATTAATTTGCCATTTAGCAATCAAAAAATAAAGTCAATACACCGAAGCGAGTCCGATTTAATAAAATTTGTATTTAAAAAACCTTTATCTAAAAATATAACATTTACACCATTAAATTTCACACCACAAACTGATTGGTACACTACTACTATTAATCATAATTTTTTGGAATTTAATATTATAGATAAGAATATTATTTTACAAGACAGTTTATTGTTTGCTATCAATTATTTAGAATATACTGGCAATACTGGCGAAGTTTTTTTTGACGACTCAATTACTGCCGTTTTTAACTGGGAAAATCAGAAAATAAATAATGCTCAGCGATATGAAAATCATAAGTTTAGGTTTGTTTTTAATAAAAAATTAGACAAGAAACCAAAACTTGAATTTATAAATTATAATGTTAATAAAAAATGGTTTACCGAAAGAATTAACTCTACAAGAGATACTTTTGAATATGTTATTATTGATAAAAAAATAAAAAAATTAGATTCATTAAAAATAAAAGTTACTTACAATAAATTTGATAAATACGATAGTTTAAATATTGTTGTTGATACTTTTAAACTTAAAACAAAAAAAATAAAAGACAACAACGATCAAACAGATAATAAAACAAAATTTACAATTGAAAAACCTATTGAGTTCACTTTCAAAAAAGATTCTATTTTGGAAAGAAATTATATTATCAAACATAAATTTATTGCAGATACTTCCTATAAATTAGTTATTGATTCTTTGGCATTTATAGATATTTTTGAAAATAAATGTGATACTCTTAAAAAAACATTTACAATGCAATCGGAAAGTTACTACGGCTCTCTTAATTTGGATTTGAAAAACGTAGGAGCAATGGAATACGACTCTATTAAACCAAAATATGAGAGTATTATAAAAATTGATACTCTGATTGTTGAGCAATATGATTCTACTATTATTGAACAAATTGATAGTTTGATAAAATATAGAATTGATACTACTTTTATAAAAAAACTTGATACTACTTTTGTGAAAAAACAAATAATTGATAGTTTAATAAAAGAAGGTCAGTTGGTTGTTCAATTTATTACAAAAAATGAAGAAATTGAAACCGTTTTAAAGGAATTTATTGTTACAGATGATATTAAATTAGAAATTTTGGACTTAGCTCCCGAAACTTATTATTTTAAAATTATTTATGATAAAAATAAAAATGGGAAGTGGGATACAGGAATTTATTTAGAACATGTACAACCCGAAACAGTTATATACTCAAAACCGTTTGGTGTGAAATCTGGTTTTCTAACTGATGAGAAATGGAACATTGGGAAAAAATAAAGTAAAGACAAGGTATGCCTTGTCTCTACAAGTTGTCTCTTACGGCACTAAAACTACAAACAAATTTCAATTTCATTATTTATATTAGAAAATAAAATACGTTTCATATAAGTTTTTCCATCATTTAACGATGCCGAAATTTCTAAAACTCCAGTTTTTGATTCTTCATCAAAATCAATATTTTGTTTCGATTCTGTTATTTTTCCATCATTTTCCGATAACCATTTATTATAATCAGCTTTTGAAATTCCAGTATTTTTCCAAAAATCAATTTTATCAAATTTTAATTCGTGAAAACGTTTTTTAATAAAATCTTTGTCCATATATGCAATTAAATTTCCTGCTTTTGGTCCTCGTTCTTTGTCTAACAATACTTTATAAATTGATTTAAAACCAGCGGCATTAAAAATTGCCGACTGAATGCTTTTTTCTTTCCAATCCGATTTAATTATTATGTCAGAATAATTTCTCAAAAAAGCTCTATGTGTTGAATTTAATTCTTTGGCTTAACCATTGGAAATGGTATAATATCTCTAATTGTTTTTGTATCTGTTAATAGCATAACTATTCTATCTATACCAATACCTACGCCACCTGTAGGTGGCATTCCACAACCTATAGCTTTGATAAAATCTGCATCAATTGGATTGTCAGTATAATTCTTCCTTTTATTGTCTGAAAATGCCTGCATTTCCTTTTGTTGCATAAATCGTTCTAACTGAACGACAGGGTCAGTCAGTTCTGAATAAGCATTGCCTATTTCCATCTTACATACAAAAGGTTCGAAACGTTCTACGAGTCTGTTATTACCTCTTTTAATTTTAGTAAGAGGACTTATTTCAACAGGATGGTCTGTAATAAAAGTGGGTTGAATTAAGTTCTCTTCGCATGTTTCTTCAAATAATTTGGCAACAGCTACTCCCCATGTAATATTTTCTTGAAATTCTATTTCTCTTTTTTCTAGTTCTAATTTTAATACTTCAACATCGGAATTATTAGCATCAATATTTATATATAATTTTAAAGCATCAATCATTGTTAAACGTTTCCAAGGAGTTGTAAAATCTATTTCAATACCTTGATAAGTAATTTTAGTAGTTCCATGAACTTTTTCACAAACAGAGGAAATAAGGTTTTCAAATCTTTTCATTTGAAAATTGTAATCTGTAAATGCTTCATACCATTCTATCATTGTAAATTCAGGATTGTGAGAATAATCTATTCCTTCGTTACGATAATTTTGGCAAATGGTAAAAACTTTTGGAAAACCTGCCACTATAAATCTTTTTAGATACAACTCAGGAGAAATACGTAAAAAAGCATCTTGATTATTTAATGCCCAAATTTTTGTTTTAAATGGTCGTGCCTCTGCACCTCCATAAACAAACTCAATGTTTGGAGTTGTAACCTCAATAAAATCATTAGAAATCATCCAATTTCGAATTTCCGAAATAATTTTAAACCTCAAACTTATTTTTTCTTTGTCTTTAGAATTAAGCATCCAATGTAGATAACGTTCTCTATATTTCGTTTCTACATCTGAAAGCTGATTGTATGTTTTTTCTCCTGTTTGTTTTCCAATTGGAATTGGTACAACAGTTTTACTTAATATTTCAAAAGCACTAATTCTAATACTTAATTCTCCTTTTCTTGTACGAAACACCTCTCCTCTAATACCTATTATATCTCCTAGATCTAATAAATTAATAGAGTTCCATTCTTGCTCCGATAATTTGTTTTTGTTTGCATATAATTGGATTTTATTGGTATCATCTTTTATATCAAGAAACAATGATTTTCCCATTTTTCTTTTAGACCAAACTCTTCCTGCTATTTGTACCAAAAAATTAATTGGTTTTCCTGTATTCTCCAATTCTTCAACTTCTAAAATAATATTATTTATTTGATATAAAACATCATAGCTATAAGGATATAATAACTCACCTGCAGCTAACAAAGACTTTCTTTTGTCTAATTTTATACTATCAAAATTATATACATTTGTATTCATAATCAAGGTATTGATTTAGTAATTATTGTATTTATGTAAATTATTTACTTCTTGAAAATCTATTAAATTAATAATATGTTCACCAAGTAAAGTTTCTAAATAAGTTTTACCGCATAAACAGTAATGCTTAGGCACTTTATTAATATCTCCTTCTTCCAAATATGACCGAGCTGGACAATCAACAAAAACCATGCATGACGTTGATAATACGCAGTCAGCACAAAGGTCGGCTTTAAAAACAGTTCGTTCAGTAAATAGCTTTCTTATATACTTTGATTGATTACTTGTATACCAATCTTCCATATCAATATTTCCTAACTTAAATTTATCAATGCCCACTAATTGATGGCAAGCATAGATGTCTCCATTTGGAACTATACACCATTTCCATTCTGCAACAGGACAACGGTATCTGTTTCCACCTTGCATTAAATTAGATGATAATTTCGAGCTGTATAGTTTCATGTCTGTCTTATATTTAAAAGAATATTCAATAAGCTTTTCGGAAAATAGTAGACAATTTGAAGAATTATTAAAGCCTGTATTTTCTTTTATTGAAAGTCCTTTATTTGCGTATTCTGTGTGTTGAATTGGGGGTGCTAATGCAGATAATTGAATAGCGGATATTCCTTCAAAAGCTTTTTTTTCTTTTAAGTAGTCAAAGACTTTATCAATAATTGACATTTTCTCACCTGCTATAACAACATTTACACTTGTTTTTTTATGACCAACTTTTATAAGTTTTTGCAAGCCTTTTATTGCATCAGGCGTTGCCGAATAGTTATCTTTATTAATACGAACTTCATTATAGGGACTATCCAAAGCAACTGTTACAATTACGTCATTTTCTTTAAGTTCTTTTGCTATTTTATCTGTAATTAGTACGCCATTTGTAACAATATGCGGATTAAATTTAAACTCTTTGATATTTTGGATTTTTTTTAATTCTTTTACTGTAAATTTTAAAGTAGAAAGTATATTATCCCAAACGAGTAATGGTTCTCCACCTGTTATAAACATTTCAAAATTAATGTACTCGGAGAAATTAGTAGCCTGCCTTTCGTTTAATTGATTAATAGCACTAATAACAGCTTTTTGCATTTTTTGTTTAGTCATATCCATTGATGGCATACCATAAAAAGAATGATTATCATTGTCAAATGTTCTTGCTGTACAATGCTTGCACATTAAATTGCATCTCGTTGTAGCGACAAATTCAACTGCTCCAAAGCCACTATAATCTTGGTTTTCAAAACTATCAGTTTTTAAATAATCAGTGAGAAAAGAATTAGGTTCAGAAATTGGTTCTTCTATTTCAATGATTTTAATAGGATAAGTATTCATTATAAAGTATCGTTCTTTATATTCTAAAAAGAATAAATTGTCTCCTATTTTTTTTTGTTGTAATCTATAATTTTTCATTTAACATTTTTTTTAGAACAGTTCCTTGTACATTTCTTGCAAATCCACAAAAACGTGTATCCACAGAAAATAAATTACCGCAATCTTGCAAAGAATGTGATGGACAATCGAAAGAGGATAAACATATCGTTTGAAGTACACATTCATTACAAGGGCTTAATTTTGAAACTGTACGATTGCTTAATTGTTTTATAAAACTATTGTCAAGCCCTATTGAGAGGTCATTGTTTTTAATGTTTCCGATTTTATAATCATCAGAGATGAAATTATGGCACGGATATACGTCACCTTTTGGCATCACAGCAAATTCATATAACCCTGCTCCACAACGATATTGATAACCACCTTCTGATAATCTATTCATAAAACGTTCCGAAAAGATTATTGCACCTTCATCTATTTTTTGAGCAACTGCATTTCCAAATTCTACTAAATCTTTTTCCCCGTATTTTTCTTGGATAATGCCAGGATATGCAGAAAACTCACGAACACTTTCAAGTTCTCCACGAATAAATGAAATATTTACAGGAATTTTATTTTGGAAAAATACATTTAAACTTTTTAGTGTTTCTTTATGTTTAGATACTGCTTTCGGTAATATACAAGAAGTAACAGAAATATTAATATCTTGCTTTTTGAGTTTAAGAATATTTTCAAATACAATTTTTGACGTTCCTTTATTATTATGACTTAATCTATATTCATCATGCGTCCAACCATCGTGACTAACAACAAGTTCTATGTTTTTTTTATTTTCACTCATAAAACTAATAATTTCATTATTTAAAATTAATCCATTAGTATTGATGGTTATTATTGGTTTAAAAATAATGTTGTATTTATTAGAAAATGAAGAGCATAGCTCAACTAAACTATCGTGTACATATTTAACTTGTTTAAAACTTAAAAGAGGCTCGCCACCAAAACAAATAATACCTAATTCATATTCTGTAATTTTATTTGATGGTTTAAAACTTTTCGTGAAACTATCTCTGATAAATTCTATTGATTTATCAATAACAGAAAAAGACATTTGGTTTTCTTCTTCGCCATAACTACCTTTATACGCATAGCAATATTTGCAAGCAAGATTACAAGAGTTAGTTAGAATTAGTAAAGGCAAAAAAGACGAAAAAGGTTTCACTGGTTGAAAATCAAATTTTATAATTTCGTCACTAAATTGAATATTCTCAATTTCTTTGCTGTCTATTTGAAAAATAGCAAATGGATATAATCTAATAATATAATCTGTATTATTATGATTTATTAGAAAAGTATTATCATTTAACTTTTTTTCTTTTGTAAATATTGGATATTTTTCAGTAATCATCTTATTTGAATTAAGAGGGCATCAAAGGTTGTTAAATTCTAATGCCCAAAGATTTAATTTTTACAACCAATTCCATGTGCACCTTTTTTCTTTACTTTTGTACTGTCAAAAACTGCTTTAATTTTAATCGGTTGTTCCTTCTTTGTAGATTTCTTTTCATCTACTTTCTTTTCATTTTCCATATTTTTTTAGTATTATAGTTAAATTATAAAAAAACAAAAGTAATAAAAATTCTATAAATTAAAATTTTTTTTATATAAATATTCATTTATTTAAAAAAGTATAATATTGAATTGTGTTGAAACAGTTAATAATACACATTATCATAGAATTTAATCATAAATAAATAATAAAAATACAAAAATTCTAAGTTTGCTTAATAAAAAAAATTGTATCTTTGCGGTTGGTATGAATTTTGATTTTGTTTGATTATAGCAAACAAAGGAATTGCCGAAAACTTAAACAAAATATATCATGAAAAAATTTACACTTTATTTATTAGTATTAATAGGGGTGGCTTTTATTGCCAAAACAAATGCTCAACCAGTTTCCAACATAAAACCTGCTCATGTTATTTGGGAAGCCGATAATGCAAAAACAACCATTAAAGATGGAGGTTATGGAATACAACAACCTGATAGTCTCAGTTTAAATGTTTTTTTTAAGGAAGAATATATTAGACAGTTATCAAAACATGAAAGAGATTTTGAATTCAAATGGTATTTTTATTTTAGTACAAGAAAAAAATTAATAGAATCTCAAATTATCAAGTTTGATGAAAATAATTTTAAAGAAGATGGGAGTTACTTAATTACATCAACAGTAGGAAATGTTACCAAAGGTTGGTGGGAAGTTCAAGTGTTTTCCCGTAAGGATAATAAAGTATTACAAATAGGTAAATTAACAAAATTTCAAATACTGATAAAATAAATTGAAATTCCTGAAATTTAATAATTTAAGTCGGTTTTCAAAAATCGAGCATTTTATAACGTATAGAAAAGGAGGTTGCTACAACTCTCCTTTTTCGTGTTTTAATTTGAGCTTATCAACAGGTGGTTCTGAGGTTATTACTAATAGAAATATTCTTGCCAAAGAATTAAAAACAGAACTCAACAACTTTGTTTTTCAAAACCAAACAGCAAGTAACAATATAAGTATTATTACAAGCAAAAACAAAGGTGCTGGTACTATTGATTATTCAACTTCGATAAAAAATAATGACAGCTTAATTACCAACGAACAAGATATTTACATAACTGTATTAGCTGCAGATTGTGTGCCGATTTTGATGTATGATGCAAAAAAAAATATTGTTGCAGCAACTCATGCAGGTTGGCAAGGAACTGTAAAAAAAATTGCTCAACATACAGTTTTAGCAATGCAAAGTAATTTTAATTCTGATGTAGAAAATATTTATGTTGGTATAGGACCTGCAATTGGAAAATGTTGTTACGAAATAGGAAATGATGTTGCAGAAATTGTTAAAAATAATTTTTCATATTATAATAAAATACTTTCTGACAAAAAAAATGATAAATATTATTTAGATTTGCAAACAGCTAATTTATTGCAATTAACAGAAATAGGAATACCAAAAAAAAAAATTGAAATAACTAAAATTTGTACTTTTTGTGAAAATAATCTATTTTTTTCGGCAAGAAAAAAAGATTTAGGTAGATTTGCAAGTGGTATTAAACTTCAAAAAATAACAAATTATGAATAAAATAAAACTATTACTTCTATCAACTTTTTTAATTTCAATAATATTTTCAGCTTGCAATAAAAGTCCTGTTTATTATAAAAAAGTAAAAATAAGTGATTTAACTCCAAAAAAACGAATAGTAAAATCAAATACTACAAAAGATTATTTTGTAGCAGAATTTAGTAAAGAACAAAGTTTTAAAATAGGTAAGTGCGAAATACCGCTACCTACAAGTGTTTGCTATGTGTTAGAAAACGAAAATCCAAACTATGATTTGTTAAATTCTCCTGCTAAATATGATAAATACCTAACAAGCTATGAACAAGCTATTAACATTGGTATTTACTCAACCGATCTTGCATTTTGTTTATTAAATAGGAATAGTCAAAAATTTAATGAGTATTTTGAAGTAATTAATAAACTTAATTTTCAGGTAGGGATTGATATGGGGTATAAGAAAAAATTTCTAACAAAAATTTCTGATAATATTGATAATTTCGATTCTTTAAATGTATATTCAAATAGAGTGTTGAAACATACAAAAATATTTTTTGAAAACAATAAAGATAATGATATTGTACCATTTATAATAATTGGTGCTTGGGTTGAAAATATGTATCTTCTTACAAACAACGCTAACTCAGATACAGAAAATAGTGAAATTTTAGAACATATTTCAGAACAAAAATTGATAATTGAAGAATTTATAAATTACTTTAATGACTTGATGATAAATGTAAAATCGTTTAGTGCAAATGTGAAAATTCAAGAAGTAATTTCGGAACTTGAAGAACTTATAACTCTATATAACAAATTTAGTAACGAAGAAGGTTCTTTAATTTCAAGAGAAAACTTAGAGCTTTTAAATGAAAAAATTACGTCAATTAGAACTAAATTTGTTATGTATGAGAAAGAAGATTAGAAGTTAGGAATTAAGAATTGGTTTAGGCATATTAAAATAAAATAATTAACCATTTAAACTTGTTCTTTTGAATTTTATCTTCTTCAAATAAATATGCAAATATCTTGATATTATTATATTTATTGAATTGTTAAAAATAAAAATAACATCGCTTAAATTGGTTAATTATTTATTTTAATATGCCTTACACCTTAAATTTCAATTATTTATAAAGACTTTATGAAAAAAAAATTACTTGTTCTCTCATTATTATTTTTATTTATTTTTCTATCAATTTTTGGTTGTGATAACAGTTCTAGCAACATCAACAGCTTGATTAAAAATGATTCTACGAGCAAACAAAATTATAATTTAGTTTATACAAAATACAAAATTCCACTACCAGTTGAATTATTTAAGTTTTTAGAAAAAAACAGTAAATTCAATTTACAATATTTGAATGACATTAAAAATACTGAAAATTATCTGACCGAGGTTGAGAAGGCAACAAACTTGGGTATATATACAACCGATTTAATTTATTGCAATGTATTTGTACAAAGCGAATTATCTTTAATATACTTTGACAACACCAAATCAATTTCCAATTCCATAAATATTCAGGTTGGCTATACCAAAGATTTTATAAAAAGACTTGAAACAAACTGTAATAATAAAGATTCTTTAATTTCTATTGTAGATGAATCGTACTGGAAAGCTTGCAACCATTTAGATAAAAATGGACAAAATAATATTTTACCATTTGTTGTTTTTGGAAATTGGATAGAAGGTCTATATATAATAACTCAGTCGAAGGAAACAGTTCCAGAAACACGAATAAAAGAACACATACTTTCTAAAAAACAAGGACTTGAAAATATTATCAATTATCTTTTCGATGTGCAAATTGAAAGTTCTGCCTTTTATTACAACAATGATTTGAAAGCAATAATTAAACATTTAGAAGTACTTTTAAAACTATTTGAAAAACAAGAATTAAAACCTACCGACAAGCAAATATATTACACAATAGAAAAAGAAATTATCAAAATAAGAAATAGTGCGGTAAACGGTAATTAGGAATTAAGAATTTGTTTACACATTAAAATTCAATTATTTATAAAATTAATTATCAAAAACATTTTTTTTACACTATTACAATTATTTGAAACGTTTTTCAAGATACAATTTGCAAAACTATGCAACCTACTTATTACCTGCATTAGACTCCCCTACTCTACTCACAACATTAATAATTTGATAGTTATGAAAAAATAATTCTATTTTAACAAAATAATACAATTATCGGTAATATGAATTATGAAAAGAAAAACCAATCAACTTGTTAATTTTTTCCTTTTGATAAATTTAAAAAAGTTATTA
Organism: Bacteroidales bacterium; assembly: GCA_029938985.1. GTDB lineage: Bacteria > Bacteroidota > Bacteroidia > Bacteroidales > JAOZQN01 > JAOZQN01. The sequence goes on from JAOZTW010000044.1 coordinate 15,275, forward strand.
AATCGCTCGCTATTTACAGATTTTTAAATCTTTAAAAGTACAAAAAAACTGACCTCTAAAATAATGGATAAAAAACTGGACATGGCTACAATATGTTGATAT